>NZ_JBQTGH010000002.1:0-222741 GCF_052400625.1 Thermophagus sp. OGC60D27 | reverse complement strand
AATTCATTACGTAGGATGAAGGCCTGGAAAAGAGGTACCGAAGTACCCACAGAAAACCGGCTAAATTGCGTGGTTTGATCTACATATTGATAGGTCGTTTCGTCAGGAACGCGGCCAAAACTTAGCTGATAGCCGGCACTACCGTTGAGTGACGGGAGTTTGTTCAGTCTTTTCTGTTGAAAAAGATTATTTTGATACTGAGTATTTAATTCCTGTTTGCGGATGGAAATATTGTTCTCTTTGGCATAATCGATACATTCCTTCAGACTCCATTTTCTGGCTTCCTGAGCTGAGGCGCTCATAATGGCCATTGAAAAAAAGGTTAATATTAAAAGAGTTTTGTTTCTCATGATTTATATTTTGAAGGATTTCCTGCTTTTTGAATGAATAATTATCTGACTATTTTCTGCGTTATAGCGTTTATCGAAGCCTAATCAAAGGGTTTCAAAGTCTAAGAATCTTTTATTTATAAGGGTACTTTAATTTCTTCTTCCTCTTTGAGACCATCAATTACTTCGATGTTAATGCCATCGGAGAGTCCTGTTTTGATCAGCCGTTTTTCAAAGACCTGCGGTTCGGTCATAACCTCCACATAGGTGGAATCATCATTAAAGGTTATCAGTTTTTCCTTAATGGCAAGAACGCTGTCACGGCGATCCAGCACGATGTCGGCGGTAGCACTGTATCCGGCCCTGATAAAGCTCCCTTCTTGCAGTTGCACGGCAGCTTTAATCTCAAACTGAATGGCCCCGTTTTCTTCGACTCCTTTAGGAGAGATAAATTCCAGAATGGCGGTAAACTGTTCCTCATCCAGAGCTCCAATGGTTAGCAATAACTGCATGCCTTCTTTTATTTTTCCAACTTCTGTTTCATCGACCATTCCTTCGAAAACCATTTCCCGCATGTCGGCAACAATGGCAATTGTGGTTCCGTCGTTGAAGGTGTTACTTTTGATAACCGAATTTCCCACCTCGACGGGGACATCCAACACCATCCCGGAGGTAGTAGATCGGATAAGAGTATTGGTCTGAGATCCGGCTTTTTTCAGAACCCCTTCTTTTATCAACTGAAGATTGTTTTCAGCCGATTTCAGGTCTTCCTGAGCTGTTTCAAAGACCAGTTTGTCGGAGAGAAACTGTGTTTCGGAAATAACATTATTTTGATATAATTCTTTGGTTTTTTCGAATTCGATTCTTGCATTTTCAAAGGCAAGTCTGGCCTTTTCCAACCGGGTTTCGGCTTCGTTGACCTGAATCATCTCGGGGATGATCTGAATCTTGGCGATTAGGTCACCACTTTTGACCATATCACCGGGTTGCACGTAAATTTCGTTGATAATGCCCGACTCCTGCGGTTTGATTTGAATCTCTTTGCGGGGAACTATAGACCCGGTGGCAACAGTTTTTTTAATGATATTGGTTATTTGTGGCTGTTCGGTATCATATACCACCGGTGACTTTTTGGTTTGTTTATAAAGGTAAAAGAATACCCATGCTACAAGAGCTACTAAAACAATCACCATAAAAATTTTGAGAAACTTTTTCATTGTTATCAAGTTTTATAAGGCAAGTGGCATTGCCTGTATTGTTAGATTTTGTTTATGTTGCTTACTATCGTTTCAATGAATGGTTGAATTATTCATGTCGAAGGGCCTCTATTGGTTTTATACGCACCGCTTTGAGAGCCGGAATAAGGCCGGCAAACAGACCAACTATCACCAAAATAATTATGGAGGCAATGGCCATAGGAAGTCCGATTTCCGGATTCATGAAAAAAGATTGTTCTTCGGGCGGTGCCTGGGCACGTGCAGCTTCCAATGCAACGTCTGTGATATGAAGGATTAAGGTGCCCATGGCCAGACCTAAAAATCCTGCCACAGTGGTCAGAAAAACCGATTCGGTAAGAATCTGGGTGATGACCAACACCGGCCTGGCTCCAATGGCGCGTTGAATTCCAATCTCTTTGGTTCGCTCCCGAACAATTACCAACATGATATTGCTCACGCCTACGGCACCGGCTATCAGTGTACCGATTCCTACAACCCAGATAAGAATGTTGATGCCCAGAAATGTATATTCCATGGTCTGTAACTCGCTCTGGACATTAAAGCCACCAATGGCCTGGTCATCTTCCGGTGCAATTTTATGATGTTTTTTAATGAGGGGTTTAATCTTGTCGACAATAGATTGAACATTGACTCCCGGCTTGGCAGTAAAACCAAAAAAATGAACTTCGTCGCCGTAATTAAAGGTTTGTTGCATCGTGGTAAAAGGAAGATAGATGGTTTCTTTCTTATTGCTGCCAATGTTGATATTGGGATTGTTGGATTTGAAAACACCTACCACCATAAAATAGACACCATTTATACGAAGGTATTGTCCTACAGGATCTTCTCCTTCATCAAACATTACTTCGTATACTTTTTCGCCGATGATGCACACTTTTCTTTTCAGTTCAATATCTTCGTCATTGATATATCTTCCATGAGGCATGGTGCATGGGTCAATTTTTCGGTATTGGGGATAATCTCCCATAACATTGAATGCGGCCGCCTTTTCGTCCCTTACTACATTTTGACCTTCACGTAGATTCCATCCTTGTAACCTTGGAGACAAGACGTCAATTTCCGGAATGGCTTCCATTATGGCATTCATGTCGGCATTAGTTAAACTCCACCATCTTCCTCGGTCATAACCTTCGTAGGCAACAGTGGTTCTGTTGGCCCATAGAAAGGCACTGTTGGTGGCAAAATCCTTGAAGCCGTGAGTGATGCCGTTTATTAGGGCATTCCCCGAACCGGTCATCACGACCAGCATAAAAATGGCCCAGAAGACTCCGAATGCCGTCAGAATACTGCGGAACTTATTTTGTTTTATGGCATTTAGTATTTCTTGCCAGCGATCTCTATCAAACACAGTTTTTGTATTTTAGTTACTACTTTCAAATTTCGTAATGACACAACCCATTCTTTAATTATTCGTCGTGTAAGGCCTCAATGGGTTTAATGCCGGCGGCTCTTCTGGCGGGTACAAAACCGGCTATCAGGCCTGCTATTATCAGGACAACCAGTGCTGCCACCACAACCGATACATTGGCAGTGGGGTTAAAGAATATTTTTTCAACTTGGGGGGATTGTTCTGCAACACTTTGCAATACGATGGATATGGCGGATAATAATCCCATTCCGAAGACCAGTCCCAGAAAGCCTGATAATGTGGTAATAAAAACAGACTCGGCAAGAACAAGTCGGATCACCGACCAAGGTGTTGCGCCGATGGCTTTCCGGATTCCGATCTCTTTGGTCCGTTCTTTTACCAGAATAATCATGATGTTGCTAACCCCTACAATTCCGGCAATGATGGTCATGATTCCGATTACCCAGACAAACAATCGAATCCCTCTGAAGACGCCTTGCGCTTGCTTGAAGTGTTCAAGGGTGTTCCAGCTTCCGATGGCCTGTTTGTCTTCCGGGGCTACCCTGTGTCTTTTCATCAGGGTGGTGCGAACTGCTTCTTCAATTCTTTTGTTTTCTGCCACTGTAAGGGCATTGGTTGAAATGGCCAGTTCACTCAGTCGGTTGCTTCCGTTAAAGACTCTCTGTGCTGTGTTTACGGGAATGTATATTTGTTCGTCGTCTCGTCTTTCGGGATTTTCAAATAATCCCACCACCATAAAGGGCACGTTGCTGATCCGAACGTATTTACCTATGGGATCTTCATCTTTGAATAAAGCTTCTTTTACAGGAATGGATATGATTGCCACTTTACGGAACTCTTTCATGTCCATCTCATTCAAATATCTTCCTTGCTTTATATCCACAATCTGGATATTTTTGAATTCCGGACGTACTCCTTCCAGATCATAATCTCCGTAATTGTCTTTATAGGTAACGGTTCCGCGTCCCCAGAGATGAAATCTACCAGAGATGTTGGATATATCATCCTGAAACATATTGACCAGAAAATTGTAATCTTCATTGGTAAACTGGATTCGACGGCCGGCCTGCAACCCATCATGGGCCAACTGAGTCTGTCGGCTCCAGATCCAAAGGGAATTTTTGGCGACCCCTCTAAAATTATTTTCCATGCCGTGTTGAAGCCCGTTGCCGGACCCAAGCAGCAGAATCAGCATAAAAATCCCCCAGGCCACACTGAACCCGGTCATAATAGCCCTCAGCTTGTTTTGTCTGAGTGTTGAAAATATTTCATGCAGGGAGTTAAACATATCTATGTTTGTGTTTTATTTTGGAATGGATGATTGGGGTGGGGAAGGTCTGTTTTTTTCTGTTGCACTAGCTATGAGAAAATATTTCCTTGCTGGTGGGCTGATAATTACCATTGGTCTTATTTTCGTCGATAAGACCATCTCTGAGCCGGATAATACGTTGTGTCCGGTGAGCAATGTCATTTTCATGGGTAACGATAATAACGGTGATTCCCATCTGGTTAACCTCCTGCAGGATATCCATAACTTCATAAGATGTTTGAGTGTCCAGTGCGCCTGTAGGTTCATCTGCAAGTATTACTTTGGGGTTGGAGATGAGGGCCCTGGCTATGGCAATACGCTGCTTTTGACCCCCTGATAGTTCTGCAGGTAGATGTTCTGCCCACTCTTTTAGCCCCATTCGGTCGAGTAATTCAAGCGCTTGCATGTTTCGTTTCTTCCGACTTATATTTTTATAATAAAGAGGGAGAGCCACATTCTCCATTGCATTTTTGAAGGAAATGAGGTTAAACGACTGGAAAATAAATCCAATATATTTATTTCTGAAACGAGCGGCTCTGGTCTCATTCATCTTTTCAATTTTTATATTATCGAGGAAGTAATTGCCTCGGTCGTGGGTATCCAGAATGCCCAGAATGTTGAGGAGTGTTGACTTTCCCGAACCCGACGATCCCATGATACTTACCATTTCACCTGCCTGTATATCCAGATCAATACCTTTCAATACGTGAAGGGCGTTGTTCCCCATCTGGTAAGATTTGTGGAGTCCTTCAACTTTTATAATACTGTTGCTCATAGTGTCTGGTTTTGTTTATATTGATATCGTTTGTTTTATTATCAATTGATTTGCCAAAAGTTTTAATATGCTTATAATCAGCCGTATTTGGGTGTGGGTCGCTCTTGGTGGTTAATAGAAAAATGTCTTGTTTTGACACACGGTGTGTTCGTAAACGAACAGTAAGGGCGCTGAAATTTGATGCCTGCTTGTTCAATGTATCGCATAATTATCTAAATATGGTCGACTTAAATGAACAGATATGAGACACTTTTCATGTTGAAAAAGTTACAGCTATTTTAGGTGGTAAAGGGAAAAAAGATTTATTTAACTTTGTGGCATGCCAGAGGATAGATCATTCATTCATATCAATGGGGTAGGTCCCGTTCTTTTTAAATCCAACCGGCGTTGTAAGCGTCTTTCCATTCGTCTCAAACCGTTTGAAGATATTACGGTATTATTTCCTCCGGGCTATCCCCGGCAAAAGGCATTAGCTTTTGTCGAAGAGAAAAAAGATTGGATCATTAGAAACCGTGAAAAAATACAAGAGAGGGAAAAAGAAAAGACAGTTTTTGATGAGAATACTTCTTTTCGGACACGACATTTTCAACTGAAAATAGAAAAGGGAGTTCATCCTGGGGTTAAGATGACATTGCGTCATGGTATTCTGAGAATTCTTTATCCACCCAACATACATGTGGCTGATGAGTTGGTTCAAAATGCCATAAGAGAAGGTATTGAGGAAGCCATGCGTATTGAAGCCAAAATAGAACTACCGGCAAAAGTTAGATTTTTTGCCAGTCAGTTCCATTTTTCATACAACCGTATTTTTGTAAAGAACCTTAAATCCAGATGGGGCAGTTGTTCATCTATCAACAATATTAATCTCAATTTGCAGTTGATGAGATTGCCCGAGCATTTGATCGATTATGTAATCCTTCATGAACTCTGCCATACGGTAGAGAAAAATCACGGTCCTCGATTCTGGCATTTATTAAACCAGGTAACAGGAGGAAAAGCCAAAATATTGGCGGCAGAGATGAAGCAATATAGAACAACTATCTATTGAAACCATTGATATGGATTGGAAACGCCTACTGTCAACCAAACGTACCGGCCAGTCAACGCACCCTCGGCATCATGACCGCACACAGTTTCAGCGCGATTATGACAGGCTTATTTTTTCATCACCTTTTCGGCGTATGCAGGATAAAACGCAGGTTTTCCCGTTGCCGGGGAGTGTTTTTGTGCACAACCGTCTGACACATAGTTTGGAAGTTGCTAGTGTGGGGCGTTCATTGGGCAATAATGTAGCCCGATTTTTGAACAAGATTTATGGTGAGTCACTTCCGCTTGCAGGTGAACTTGGAGCGGTGGTCGCGGCGGCATGTCTGGCACATGACATGGGGAATCCGCCTTTTGGGCATTCTGGAGAGAAAGCCATTTCGGATTTCTTCAGGTACGGAAAAGGTCAAAATCTGAAAACATTGATTGATTCCCATGATGTGTGGAATGACTTTATCGATTTCGAAGGAAATGCCAATGCCTTGAGGGTTTTGACTCATAAATTTACAGGACGTCGTAACGGAGGATTTGCCCTTACCTACACCACTGTTGCTTCTATAGTGAAATATCCGTATTCATCAGGAAATAATAACTTAAAGAAATATGGTTTTTTTCAATCTGAAAAGGAAATATTTCTGGATGTTGTAAATGAATTGGGGATTAAGGAATTGAAACCTGGTGTTTTTGCTCGTCACCCACTGGTTTATTTGGTGGAAGCTGCCGATGATATTTGTTATCAGGTTATGGATATTGAGGATGCCCACAAGCTTGGAATCTTATCTACAGACGAGACGCGTCGCCTGTTACGGGCCTTTTATGATCCTCAGAAAAATAAAGAACAGTTGAGTCGAATTAATGAAGTCTGCCGGGAGGTTACTGATATTAATGAACAAATAGCCTATTTAAGGGCTGGTGTTATTGGCAAGCTTGTTAATGCCTGTTCGGATATTTTTATTCAACATCACGATAAGATCCTTAACGGTACATTCCACGGATCTTTGACCGACCGGCTTGAGGAGCCTTTGAATGAGGCTATGCGGCAATGTTCTAAAGTGGGTTTTGAGAAAATTTACAGGCATCCTTCGGTTGTAGAAATCGAAATTGCAGGGTTTAAAATATTGGGTACATTGCTTGAAGAATTTATTGAAGCTGTTTTGCATCCTGAACATTATTATTCCGGTTTATTACTGCCGTTTATTCCTAAACAATACAGGGTTTCTGGTGATGCCCCTGTTCATCTTCGCATTCAGACGGTATTGGATTTTATTTCAGGAATGACCGATGTATATGCTCTTGATCTTTATCGGAAAATTCAGGGAACTCGATTAGGGGGCAAAAATTAGAGGGTGGAAAGGATCTTATTAAAAATTATTCTCTTAAGAATGAAACTATGAGAGGATGAGTACGTAAAATTTTGTTATAGAAAATGAAATTTAATTTCCTAAACCCGTTTTTGAGATGCTCAACGCTTTAAATTTGTCACAATTAAAATCATTTGATCTTTATGATCTGGCAAACATAGCCCTTCACTTATTTGATCATAGCCATATCTACAAGTCGACGTTAAGTCCTTTTGTTGAAGGTGTTCGTGGAAGTCTGAGGTCTTTTGAGGAAACGTTTCAGCGTCATGTGATTGGCCATTTGATGGAAAGGAAAACCCTTCAGGCCAGTAAACGGGACGAGGCGTATATCGCCTTTTATCGATTCGTGGAGGCTTCCTGCCATCGTTTATCCAGTGAAAAAACAGTTTCGGCGACCCAATTATTGTCCGTTTTGCAGAAGCATGTATGGTCTCCTCGCTTGGATGGGTACCAAGAGAAAACCAAGTGTTTGCCGGCATTAATTCGCGAGCTGGAAGAAAAATATATGAGCCTTATTGAAAGCCTTGGCGCTCAGGAATGGTTCGAAGAACTGTTGAAAGCTCAGGCTGATTTTGAGGCTATCAGTGACGAAAAAAAGATGAGTGCACTAAAAGATATCTCTGTAAGGGAAACCAGGCCTATGCTTGAGGATTCATTGCGCTCTCTATTCTGTATTGTTGACCGTCTTTATCAATCGGCACCCGACGAGGAACTGGGAAGTGTAATTTTTAATTTAAATCAGGTTGTCAGAAAATTAGTTTCTCCTAAAAAACAGAGTCTCCTTTCAAATACATTTATGCCACAAATGTCCTGATCTTCCTGTTAATGGTTTATATTTAAATCTTTTTTTTGGGGATACCACAAATTTTTATCTTCTCTAACTAAAACTTTTCATTTTATTCTTCTTTTTGGGGGGGGTCTTCAAATCTTGATTTTATTTTTGCTCCCGGCGCTTTACAAAGTTTGTCTTGTTTTACAGGAAATACGGGTTTATGAATATATTATTTATTTGTTCGGCGAAAACATGGGGCGGAAATGAAAAGTGGGTCTCAATGGCCATGCAGGGATTGCAGGATAAGCACAATGTTTATTTTTTGGGGAAGACCCGAGCGTTATATGATAAATTTGGGAAAGACTTGCCTGCATTTTGGGCCCCCTTTCGTTCTGTTTTTGATTTGAAAACAAAGGAAATTATTTCCCAAATTATTAGTGAGCGCAACATTGATATTATAATATCAACAAAGAAGAAAGAATATTTCTTGGCAGGCCTTGTAGCAAAGTCTTCGGGAACGAAACATATTATTCGTTTGGGGATTACCCGCAAAATGAGCTTGCCGTTTTGGCATCGATTGGTCTATAAATCCTTAAATAATGGTATTATCGTTAATGCCGTTCGTATTAAAGAAGGATTGAGTCAATATCCCTGGATGAGAAACCATCCGATAGAAGTGATCTACAATGGAATTCCCAAAGTAAACCATAATGATGAAAGAATGGGGGATGATGGTTTCTTTACCATTGTTACCACAGGGATGCTCACCCGGCGTAAAGGGCATCATATTTTAATAGAAGGACTTTCTCTATTGCCGACAGATAAACTAAAAAATCTTCAGGTGCATATTCTTGGGATAGGGGCCTATGAGTCTTCCCTAAAAAAGATTGTTCAGGAAAGAGGTTTGGAAGACATAGTCTCTTTTCATGGATTTAGCGATCCTACTTGCTGGCTGAAACGTGCCAAGCTATTTTGTCTTTTGTCTGCGAATGAAGGCATTTCCAATGCATTGATCGAAGCGATGTCTCATGGAGTCCCCTCATTAACTACCTGTGCGGGCGGGGCTGCTGAAGTTATTCAGGATGGGGAAAACGGATTCCTGGTGGAAAGAACCGCTGCTGAAGTGGCGGGGAAACTACAATGTATTATGGACATGCCGGAGAATGAACTTAGAGAAATTGGGAAAAGAGGTAAATGTAGAGTTCAGTCAATGTTCAGTATGGAGACGATGGTGAGTGAGATGGAGGCTTTTTTGCATAATTTTGTCTAAATTCGTGCATTAAATTAATGAGTGGCCATATGGATTCTACCAGACAGAAGAAAATAGGACGTCTAATTCAAAAAGAGACGGGTGAAATGTTTCAGCGCGAGGCAAAAGATTTGCTTTTGAGGGCGATGGTCTCTGTTACCGTGGTTCGGGTAACAGCTGATTTGAGCATTGCCAGGATTTATTTGAGTATATTTCCCGGCGAAAAAAAGGATGAAGTTTACAACAATATTGTAGAAAAGAAATCACATCTCCGGTATCTTTTGGGCAAGCGGGTTGGAAAGCAGCTGCGTGTAATTCCCGATCTCGAGTTTTATATTGATGACAGTTTGGATTATATTGAAAAGATTGATCGACTTTTGACTGAATAAAATGCCATAGTCGATTTCTAATTTATGATGATATGCAATACGACCCCATAAAACGGTCTTTGGGCCGAATCTTTAATGCCACCCCTTTTTTACGTCTTTTGTTTTATCGGTTGTTGAATTTGTTGCTACTTCGGTCTTGGTTTATAAGAAGAGAATTACGAGAGTGGGCAGAGAAACAAGGCGATGAAGCGGAAATTCTTGATGCGGGCTCGGGTTTTGGGCAATACACCTGGTTCATGTCACGTTTGGGTGGCGACTTTAGCATAACCGGGGTTGATGTGAAAGAAGAACAGGTAGAGGATTGTAATCGTTTTTTTAAGATTCTGGGTAAAGGGCGTCAGGTTAAATTCAAAATGGCTGATTTAACCCAATTTGTTGAAACATCGAAGTATAATCTTATTTTGTCGGTCGATGTGATGGAACATATTGAAGAGGATCAAAAGGTGTTCCGGAATTTTTATGAGAGTCTCGTCTCCGGTGGTATGCTGCTGATTTCGACACCCTCGGATAAAGGAGGGTCAGATGCGCATGAACATGGGGATGAGGTCAATGGTTTTATTGATGAACACGTTAGAGATGGATACAGCATTGAAGATATAACCCGAAAGCTTTCGTTAGCAGGGTTTGATCGGATTAAGGCGAGATATACTTATGGTAAGCCAGGACATATATCATGGAAATGGTCTATGAAATATCCGATAATGATCCTTAATAAGAGTAAATTGTTCTTTCTGTTTCTTCCGCTTTACTATATGGTGGTGTGGCCATTTTGTTATGTTTTGAATTTCATTGATGTAAGAACGAATCATTCGGCCGGAACGGGACTTTTGGTAAAAGCATATAAATCAAAGGCAAATCAATGAAGCTGGCAATACGAATTGCATTACGATACTTGTTTGCTAAAAAGTCACAGAACATCATCAACGTAATATCGATGATTTCTGTTTCAGGCGTTTTAGTAGGGTCAATGTCACTGGTGGTAGTACTGTCGGTATTTAATGGTCTTCACGGATTGATAGGCTCTCTCTATGGCTCATTTGATCCTTCATTGAAAGTCGTTCCGGTAGATGGCAAGGTATTTTCTCTTGATTCAATCCCTTTTGAAGAGTTGAAGACCAGGAATGGGGTTGATCTGGTTTCTTGTGCTTTGGAGGATCAGGCCTTGCTACGTTCCGATAAACGTCAGGTGCCTGCCACCGTAATGGGAGTTGACGACAATTTTGTCGGTGTTTCCGGTATTGATACCATCATTATAGAGGGGAAGTATCAGCTTAGATATCAAAACCAAAATTACGGTGTGGTAGGTTATGCGTTGAGCGATCAATTGGGGCTTCGTCTAAACTTCATTAAGCCTTTGGTGATGTACGCACCAAGACGTAAGGGGAAAATAGATATGATGCGCCCCGATCTTTCTTTTAATAAAGAGTATCTTAATCCTTCTGGAATTTTTGCCGTGCGACAACTTGAATATGATTCAAAATATCTTATTATTAATATTGACCAAGCACGTCGACTTTTTGATTATGGTGACCAAATGGTGTCTTCATTAGGGATTTCCATTAAACCAGAATATGAAATAGATAGGGTTAAGGCCGCTTTGCAGCAACTTGTGGGAAATGATTTTCTTGTGCTAGATAGGCACGAGCAACATGCAACTTTTTATAAATTGATGCAGGTGGAGAAGCTAATGGCCTACCTTATCCTATTGTTTATTCTGGTTATAGCATTTTTTAATGTTATTGGTACTTTGTCTCTGCTTATTTATGAGAAGAAGGAGAGTATTGGCACCTTGAGAAGCATGGGCGCAGGTCGATCTTTAATCAATAAAATATTCCTGACTGAGGGATGGATGATATCATTGGTAGGTGTAATAATCGGTGGTTTATTGGGTACTTTTTTGGTTTGGCTTCAACAACAATTTGGGTTGATCCGATTTAGTGATCACGGAACATTTATTGTCAATGCTTATCCTGTAGAACTACAATGGACTGATCTTGTTTTGGTATGTGTTAGTGTTTCCCTGATAGGCCTAGTGGCAGCCTGGTATCCCGTAAGGGTTATAGTCAAAGGTTATTATTCTGGACGGGGAGATGAATGATTTGCCCATTTTTCTTTGATTTCATTCAGCACTGAATCGAGCTCTTCAATACTTTCGGTTCGGAGCATTTTGATTCGAAGAGGTCGGAAATGATCCAGTCCTTTAAAGGTGACAGCCAAATGCCTTCTTGAATGTAATATACCTTTTCTTTCTCCCAGCCAACCTACTAACTGGTGAACAAATTCTTTGATAATTTCAACATGATCAGAAATAGACAGAGATGGCAATAATTCACCTGTTTCAAAAAAATGTCTGACTTCTTTGAATATCCAAGGGCGACCGATGGCCCCTCTTCCAATCATTAATGCATCGACCCCAAATTTGTCGAAATATTGTCGGGCTTTTATGGGATTGGTAATATCACCGTTTCCAATAATTGGAATGGTCATTCTGGGATTGTTTTTAACCTGACCTATGAGGGTCCAGTCAGCTTCCCCCGAATACATTTGTGATCTGGTTCGCCCATGAATGGTGAGTGCTTGAATTCCTGTATCTTGAAGTTGTTCAGCAATTTCGACAATATTTTTGGAGGATTCATCCCATCCAAGCCTGGTTTTTACTGTTACAGGTTTTTTAACTGCTTTTACAACGGAACGGGTTATGGAAATCATTTTGGGAATATCGCGAAGCAAACCTGCTCCAGCCCCTTTGGATGCAATTTTTTTTACCGGACAACCAAAATTAATATCAATCAAATCGGGATTTGCTTCTTCTGCAATACGTGCAGCCTCCACCATGGCCTCTTCATCTTTTCCATAAATCTGAATTCCGGTAGGTCGCTCATCATCATTAATCTCCATTTTTTTCAGCGTTTTATCGACCTCCCGAATAAGGGCATCGGCCGAAACAAACTCTGTATACATTAAGTCTGCACCATAGTTTTTGCAAAGACGCCTGAAAATTTTATCGGTCACATCCTCCATTGGGGCTAACAGGAGTGCCTCGTTCCTTAGTTCAATATTACCTATCTTCACCACCGTAACTTTTAGCATGCAAAGATAAGCCTTCATCAAAAAAATCAATGCAGGTCTGGCAAATAGGACCAAAAATTCTTTAACTTTCCAGAAATAAAATTTGTCTGCATCTACTGCTTTGTGCTCCTTTCTATTCTTCGGATGCGTTCCGAGAATAATATTGAAGAATTGGTTATTTAAATAAAACGCAATTTAAACAGGAAGCTTTTATTAAACTGTAAAGGAATAGAGCTTAATTATTGTCATTTCAAAAAAAAATCTTATGCAGAAAAGGCCGGGATTGTTAATCCTTCTTTTTTTTCTACTTATATCATGTCGAAATGAGATTGTCAAGGAAAGCGGCATAGTAAGAGGAGAGGATTTAGATTTGGTGGGGACCGATTCTGTTATAGTTGAACGGTTAATAGAGCGGTCCATGAGCGTTTATGGACGCGGTGGATTGCATGTGGATGTTCCTGATGATTATCTTTCCGAAGCCATGGATATTGCCAGTAAAAATGAGAATAATAATCAATTAGCTAGAATCTATAATCTTCTGGGGAAACGATATCGTAATCTGGCACAGTATGGGAATGCCATGAAATATCATCAGAAGGCTCTTGCTTTGGCGACCAAAAACGGAGATAAACAACTGTTGGGGGAAGTCTATAATCAGTTAGGGGTGGTGTATAGACGGATAGATGATAATCCCACCGCATTGGAAATGCATGTAAAGGCTCTTACGCTGGCAAAAGAAACGGGTGATTCCTTATTGATTAGTGCGGCCTATAATAGTATTGGAAATGTTAATTTCAATTTGAATCGGTTCGTTACTTCAATGGAATATTTCAAGCGTTCGTTAGATCTAGCCCAGAGGCTGAATAACAAATTGGGCCTAGCCATTAACCATAACAATTTAGGAGAATCGTTATTAAAATTGGGACATGTCGACTCCGCATTGTTTCATTTTTTTTCATCTCTTGATTATAATTATCAAATCGGAAGCGAAGTTGGGCAATCGATCTGTTTTAATAGCATAGGGGGAGCTTATTTGCAGCAGGGAAGGCCGTTTAAAGCCCTGGAATATTTAGAAAAAGCATTACATCTGAATGAAGATCTGGGCGATTTGATGCAAGTAGCGATTAGTCATACCAAAATTGGAGAGACGTATATTCAGATAGGGGATATGGATTTGGCAGAGAGTCATTTAATTAAGGGGCTAAATGTGGCCAGAGAAATAGGGTCATTGTTTCAGATGGAGGAAACAACCCAGCTTTTATCGGAATTGTGTGAGATGAGGGGGCAATATTCCGCAGCACTAGACTATTTTAAGATGTCTGCCATCTATAATGATAGCATTATAAATGAGAAAAACATAAATCATCTGGCTACTCAGGAGGCAGTTTTTGAATCCGAAAGGCAGCGGAAGCGCATTGACGAATTGAATAAACAGACCCTTCAACAAAAAGCGGAACTTGATCGACAACGATTCTTTTTGACCCTTGCATTGATTCTGGTAGGGGCAGTCTCGTTTGCAATAATCATGTTGGTTCGACAATCACAACTGAGACACCGGTATAAAAATGTTAGGCACCAACAGCGGCTGCTTCGCTCACAGATGAACCCTCACTTTATTTTCAATGCTCTTAGTGCTATTCAGGTCTATATCCTTGAGCATGATATTGAAAAATCCTCCCGTTTTTTAACTGATTTTGCCAGATTAATGCGATTGGTCTTGAGGAGCTCTACCCATGATTACATATCGTTGAAAGAGGAAACCGAAATTTTAGGTTATTATCTGGAGCTTCAGCGATTACGTTTTTCTGAAGCATTCGATTATATCCTAAATGTAGATGAGACCCTGGATGACGCTAAAGTAATGGTGCCTCCCATGTTGACCCAACCTTTTATAGAAAATGCCATAGAGCATGGCATAAGACCTTCCGGAACTGATGGCTATATATCGGTGAAGTTCATTCGGGAGGGAGAAAAGATGATTGTTGAGGTTGGTGATAACGGAATTGGAATTGATGCTTCCAAGAAAGCCAGCGAAAAGGAAAAAGGTCATGAGTCTATGGCGATTAAAATAACGCGGGAAAGACTAGATATGTTAAGAAGAGATTCGGGCAAAAGCACGGATCTGGTAATAATGGATAAGAAGCAGATTAATCCTTTTGATCGGGGGACTTTGGTTCGGATTACTCTCCCGGTAGTTGAAGTTGAGAATCACCCCAAAAAGCAGCAGAAAAATTTTCAAAAAAAGATCATTACAGAAAAGATTTAGATCCAGAATAGAATCATAAATTATGAGAAAAATATTAATTGTTGAAGATGAGCCTCTTATGCAGAAAATTATCAGGAAGGTGATCTTGCAACATTTTCCAGATTTTCACCTGTTGCAGGGGGTAACAACTGTTGCTGAAGCCCAGGCTTCTATTAAAGCTCATTCTCCCGATTTGGTTCTTCTTGATATCGGGTTACCAGACGGAACTGCCTTTGATCTTCTCCGAAAAGTAGAAATTTTTGATTTTAAAGTGGTTTTTTTGTCCGGGCAAGAAGATTTTCTTGTTGAAGCAGTTCGGTTTTCAGCGGCCAGTTATGTATTAAAACCTTTTGATCTTTCCGAATTGGTTTTTGCCATAGATAAAGCTAATGATGCCATGGATGAAAGCGATTATCAATCCAGAATGGAAATATTATTGTCCAATACTAATTTGCCGGCTTCGGCTCGGATGGTGGTATTCCCTACCGATAATTCTAGCCGGGCAGTGCCTCTTAATTCCATCCTTTTTGGTGAAGCTGTGGCAGGAGGATGTGTAGTTCATGCGGGAAAGGGAGATGAATTTTTTGTGTCACGCCCTTTGCGTCATTATGAACAAATGTTCGCAAAGTATGGTTTTTTTCGTTGTCATCCTCTGTATGTAGTCAACCTTAGTAAGATAGAAAGAGTGAATGAAGAATCTTCCAGTATCTTGATAAAAGGTTATGATGCAGAATTGCCAATAGATCCTCGGAAATGTCACCTTATTAAGCAACGGTTTTTACAGATTGAATAATTTAACCTGCATCCAAATTCCGAAATTGTTATACCACAATTTTTAGTAAATGAAACTTCGCTGGCAAATTTGTCATTATTTTTGCCGGTTAAAACGGCTTAAACCCAATGATTTCTCGAACTTCCTTGATGGTCTTAGAAGCACTCTCATGAGCTTTTTCGCGCCCTTGATCTGCCACTTTCCTTAAATATGCATTATCCTTTGAGATCGCATTGATTTTTTCACGTATTGGAGTAGTAAAAGCAATTATGTCTTCTGCCAGTTTTTTCTTTAAATCGCCATATCTGATAGAGCAGTTGGCATAATCCTCCTTGAATTGATGTAATACTTCAGGCTTCGATACCACTTCCATGATGGTAAAGAGGTTTTGAATGGGTTCACTAATGGGAGAATTGGGAATGGTTGGACCACTGTCTGTGACAGCTTTCATAACTTTTTTCCGGATTGCTCCTGGTTCATCTGCCAAAAAGATACCATTTCCTTCCGATTTGCCCATTTTCCCTGAACCGTCAAGCCCTGGAATTTTGATTAGAGATTCACCAAAATTAAAGGGTTGTGGAATGGTGAAATAGTCTACTTCATAAATGCGGTTAAATCGGTTTGCAAATTTCCGGGTCATTTCCAAATGTTGTTCCTGATCTTTTCCGACAGGAACTTTGGCAGCCTGGTGAATAAGAATATCGGAAGCCATAAGTACAGGATAGGTCAGCAAACCTGCATTGATGTTGTCAGGTTGTTTTCTAGCTTTATCTTTGAATGAGGTGGTTCGTTCCAACTCTCCAAGATAGGCATTCATATTAAGCAAAAGAGTAAGCTCTGCTACTTCCGGTAAGTCGCTTTGAATGTAAATAGTTGCTTTTTCCGGATCAAGACCTGAAGCAAGGTATTCGGCCAATACTTGTTTGACATTTCCATGCAAGTCATTGGGATGCGGATGCGTCGTCAATGAATGATAATCGGCAATAAAAAAGAAGCAATTATAATTTTCCTGCATTTTCAGGAAGTTCTTTAAAGCACCAAAATAATTCCCCAAATGGAGATTTCCTGTTGGTCGAATCCCACTTACTACAGTTTCCATATCGTCTTTTCTAATCTGAAATCTATTCTTCTAAAACGGAAACAAAAATAGTAAAAATAAGGTGTAATACAATGTAGAGAATAGCCGGGAGCTTAAAACCCAGAAATTGTCAAAACAGAATTTGTTTAGTTTTGAAATTCCTGGGTTTAGTTTTGTACTAAAAAAATTTGAATTCTATATTGAAATTTTGAGAGATCCTTTATCTGAGGAATGACTTATTGTATTTTTAACGTCATGCGTGTCAGTTCCAGGTGATTTGGGAGCGGGCAGAGCTTATAGATTCGATATTGTAGAGATCTCCAACAAAGTCTTCTTCAAATTGATATGCCAACACCTCAAAGATTAACTCTTCTCCTTCCTCAGGCAGATTTCCCTGATACTTGACATAGTTACTTGCATAATTGAGTTCAAATGATGTGCTCGAGAATAAGTTGGAAGCATAATATACGATTTCAGAATCATCGGTTAATTTAAGTACACGAACCCGATAGGCTTCTGCGTTGGATGGTTCGCTCCATTCTGCTGACAGAGTGTTGTTTTCGAGGCTGAAATCACTAATGTTAACAGGGGATACAAAACTGCTGCTAGTTAAAATATCTGATATCGAATCTGTTTCATTGCTGCTGGTTCGTATTTGGAATTTGTAGGTCCCGGGTGTAGGAGGAACTGTCGAGTAATCTTCGTCTGCAGGCTCTATAAGGAAGGTGGAAGAATATCCTTCATAGGGATTCAACGCTTTTTGATTCCCGTTGGGTGTTGTTACAATGACATCCTGCATGGATTTGTTCCCATAAACATAATAGGCTGTTGCAAATTCGATGGGGCCGGATTCCGAGTAGCGACTAAAAACGACAACGTCGCCATAAGCACTGAAGGCTGTTTCTTCATCATTACATGAATTAAGAGAAATAATTATTCCTAATAAAGTAAGAAGAAAGGATAGGTTTTTCATAATTAATAACTTTTAAGGTTGGTTGAAATTTTGGAATTTAATTTTTTTTAACATCAATTTTTGTGCCGAAAATGGAAATTGTCGATATCGTATTTGGGCAGGAGTCTTTTACGTTTGACCAAAATATTGGCGCCTTTCCTCAAATTTGAGAAAAGTAGGTACAATATTGATCTCTTATTTGATTAATTTTAGCTTCTGTTTAATTGTTGGATTTAATCCGACAGGGTATTGTGGAGAAACTGTTTTAGAAATGGTTCGGATTAATAAAATTTCCCGAAAAATAGCATGGAGCCTTGGGCTGACTTGGAACTATTCCGATCGTATACGTACTCTTCGTGATTTGGTGGAGAATAGGGAGCGCTTTCAGGTACTCATTAATGCTACCCCTGATATTATTTGTTTTAAAGATGCAAAAGGACGATGGATTGAAGCCAATGAATCTTCCAAGAAACTTTTTCGCTTAGAGGGTAAGAATTTTTTAATGAAGAGTGACGAGCAATTAAAGGAAATGGTGCCTGAACTTGCCGAGGTCTTTGATCAATGTATGGAGACAGATCGGGAGGCGTGGAGAAAGAAAGATACGGTTATGTCGGAGGAGATCATCCCGTTGGTCAATGGCGCGTATCGGGTTTATGATATTATTAAAAACCCTGTATTCGATAAATCGGGAAATAGAAAAGGTATTGTTGTTCTGGGACGGGACATTACCGACCGGAAAAAAGCAGAAGAAATGCTTCGCGAAAGTGAAGAGCGTTTCCGGATTGTTGCAACACATGCCAGTGATATTATTTTTGAGTGGGATCCCTTTTCCGATGTCATGAAATGGTATGGACGAGAAGAGGTGTTCGAGAAGTTCAATCCTGCACCGCGTAATTTTAGTGAGTTTATTGATATGGTTTATCTTGATGATAGGGAACGTATCCTGCATTTCTGGAAAGAAAAACTTGCTAAAAAAGAAGAGTGGAAAGATGAATTCCGGGTATATTCTAAAGAACGAAAATTAAAATATTACAGGTCATGTGGAATAATGGTTTTTAAAAACGGGAAGCCTTATAAGGTGTTTGGGACCTTAGCCGACGTGACACATCAGAAAGAGCTGATTGATAACCTTCGCGAAGCCGTAGAGGTTGCCCAATACAATCAAGCCAGACTGACCGGTTTGCTCTCAGTAATTCCGGACCTTATACTTGTTTTCGATAAACAGGGGATCATAAAGGATTACCATGCAGAGAGCGTCAGTTCATTGTATGTTCCACCCGAAGCATTTGTTGATCAGCCAGTTGAAAAAGTATTACCCCCACAGATTGCAACCCTTACTCTTGACAAGATAAACCAAGTGATGGCACACAAAAGTGTCGAAACTTATGAGTATGAATTGTCTGATAATAATGGTAGTGGAATTTTTGAGGCCCGTATGGTATTTGTGGATGAAGAGAGGGTTATGGTCATTATACGCAATGTTACTTACGAGCGAAAAGTTGAACAAGAATTAATTAAAGCAAAAGAACAAGCCGAAGAGAGTGATCGTCTGAAATCTGCGTTTTTGGCCAATTTGAGCCACGAAATCCGTACTCCGATGAATGGGATTATTGGTTTTTCGGAATTGCTCAGGAACGAAAATCTCCAAAAGGAAGAAAAGGAGAGTTACATAAATACCATTGTTAGCAGTGGTCACCAATTGCTTTCTATAATCGATGACGTGCTTGAAATCTCCCAACTTGAAACGAGACAGATTCATTTGCTCCCCGACAGAATTAATCTGAACCGGTTAGTCGTCGATCTGGCCAGATTCTTTAGTATTGAAGCGAAACAAAAATCCGTCAATCTTCAATATCGCTTACCTGATGAGGAGCATTTTGTCGTGGCCGATGGAGGAAGAATAACACAGATATTTAACAATTTGATTGGTAATGCCTTTAAATTTACTCAACAGGGAGGATTTATTGAATTCGGGTTTGAGCCGATGGGTGATTTTATTAGATTTTTTGTCATCGATGATGGAATCGGTATTGAGCCTGCTCATCACCATATTATATTCGAGCGTTTTGGCCAGGTTCCGACTACCGGAGCTTCACAAAAAAAAGGTACTGGTCTTGGGCTTTCTATTAGTAAAAGTCTTGTTGAATTAATGGGAGGTAGAATTTGGGTGGAATCGACTCCCGGACATGGAGCTTCTTTCTTTTTCACCATTCCTGTAACGCAGAAATAGATGATATAAACCAACTTGTTGCTTATTTAAATCAATAAGGTACATTTTTATGCGATCGCCAAAATTAACGTGTGTAGTATTATTTTTGGATTTTTTGTTCTTGAATTTAGAAAGATAGTAAGGCATTTCTTTATTAAGTATTTTTTTCGACTGTAGTTATTCACGATTGGTAGTAAATAGAAGCATCAGTCGTTTCAGCCTTGCATCGATTTCTTTTAAAATTGATGAGGCTTAAATTTTAATCTTTAGGGGCTTTAGTTATTTTTGCGGAAAATAATTCAGATGGCGTATATACTTTGTATCGAAACCTCTACCTCAGTTTGCTCAACAGCATTGGTAAAAGACGGAGAAGTTATTGCCGCACGGCAGAATAATGAAGGGAATTCACACGCCACTCAACTCACGTTGCTCATTCAGGATTTGTTTAATGATTCTGCTGTTATTCCTGATATTAGTGATATTGATGCTGTGGCAGTTAGTTCTGGTCCTGGATCATACACCGGCCTGCGGATTGGTGTATCTACAGCTAAAGGTATCTGCTTTGCTATGGATAAGCCTTTGATCGCTGTTTCATCCCTTGCTATATTGGCCTGGCCGGTAGTTCAGCAGCGTGTGGTAGATGATTCAGAATCTGATCCTTGGTACTGCCCAATGATCGATGCACGTCGTATGGAAGTTTATACTGCAATGTTCGATCAAAACATGGTTCAGCAAAGAAATACTTCTGCCGATATTATTGATCAAAATAGTTATCAGGATATTTTGGAACAGCGAAAAGTATTCTTCTTTGGTAATGGCGCTGGTAAGTGTAAGGATTCTTTGGGGCATAGCAACGCTGTTTTTTTGGACGATGAAGGTCCTTTGGCCCGCAACATGGCAACCATGGCGAATGATTCCTGGCTACGTAGACGATTTGAAGATGTGGCCTATTTTGAACCTTTTTATTTGAAAGACTTTATTGCTACCACTCCCAAGAGGAAAGTCCTTTGAGATGACTGATCATTGAAGGGGCAAGCTTAATTTAGGGTGTTAACTTTAGAATAGGCTAAAGTATTGGTGGTTTGATTTTTTGCGCTGAAAAAGAAATAATTTAGCAACAAAAGGGTGAAAAAGGCGTGTCTTCATTACGGTCATTATTCCATTTATACTATTGCCAGAAAAATTATTATTAAACCCTTCACCATTATTCCTTGTTTAAAGGATTGATGAAGTATCCTTTGCTAAATATTCTGCTGGTGGAAGAAGATCCCTCTTTGGGATCAGAATTAAAAGAGTTGTTAAGCACGTCAGGACATCGTGTGGAATATTGCGATGAAGGCAATCAGGGTTTTGAGACCTTTTGCAATGGTCAATTCAATTTCTGTATTTTTGATATTGTTTTGCCAGGCATTGATGGATATACACTTGCTCAGAGGATTAGAAGAAGGGATCAATCCATTCCTATTATTATTATAAGTAGTCTGAGCCGGAAAGAGGATAAACGAAAAGCTTTTGATTTGGGAATTGATGACTATCTGGTGAAACCTTTTGATTCAGAAGAGTTGGTCTGGAGAATTCGGGCGATAAAACGTCGAATGCAACTGTCTGCTTCTTTAGCAGAAATCAATCTGGTTTTTTCTTTGGGGGGCTTTTCATTTGATTTCAATCATCAGCTATTGAAGCGCAGTGGCAGGGTGCAGCGGCTCACCCGTCGCGAATGCGAAGTGTTGCGAATGCTTTGTGGTCGAAAAAATCAGTTGGTGAAACGCGATGAAATATTGAAGCAGCTATGGGGGGATGTAGATTATTTCCACGGACGGAGTCTGGATGTTTTTATCAGTAAGTTAAGACGTTATCTGAAAAGCGACCCCCGAATAAAAATTGAAAATATTCCTACAATTGGGTATGTTCTGAAGGATGAGAGCAATGATCCGGTAGATCAGTAATTTTGGAGGGGATTTTTACCATTGATCAGAGAGCGATGCTGACTTTTAGCGTTTACGGGGAAATTTTTAATGATGAGAATAATGGTTTCACAGAACTTAATCATTAATCGCGATAGTATGGCTGCGACGGTATCAATCCAAGAAAATGAAACGAGCATGATCCAATCGATGGTTTGGCATGCTCGTTTCATTATAATTTAGATAAAAAAAGGGTTATTGTACCAATCCCTCTCTGATCATATATTCTGCAATCTGAACTGCGTTCATGGCAGCCCCTTTCCGAATTTGATCAGCTACAACCCAAAATGTTAGACCATTTGGATTGGCCAGGTCAGCCCGGATTCGCCCCACATAAACTTCGTCTTTTCCCGACAAATACAATGGCATGGGATATTCGTGGTGCTCCGGATCGTCTAGTATTTTTATTCCGTTTGTTCGGGCGAAGGCGTCTCTTGCCTCCTCAACAGTAACCGTCCGTTCGGTTTCTACCCAAATGGCTTCGGAATGAGCCCTTAAGATAGGAATTCTGACACACATGGCACTTACCTCTACATCAGAATGCATTATTTTTCGGGTCTCATTGAACATCTTCATTTCCTCTTTAGTATATCCATTATCCGTAAATACATCCACCTGAGGAATAATGTTCATGGCCAGTTGGTGAACAAATTTCTGAACCGTCGGTTTTTCACCCTTTACAATCTGACGGAACTGCTCTTCCAATTCGGCCATGCCCGTTGCGCCTGCCCCACTCGCTGCCTGATAGGTTGCAACATGTACTCGACGAATATGAGAAACATCTTCAATTGCTTTAAGTGCCACCACCATCTGAATTGTCGTGCAATTGGGGTTGGCAATGATTCTCCGTGGACAATTGGCACAGTCAGAGGCATTGACTTCGGGTACCACCAACGGTACATCGTCATCCATCCGGAAGGCACTTGAATTGTCGATCATGATAGCACCATATTTGGTGATCGTTTCGGCATACTCTTTAGAGGTGCTTGCACCAGCACTGGTCAGTGCAATGTCAATATCCTTAAAATCGTCATTGTGACGAAGCTCTTTAACTTCCAGTTCTTTGCCCCTGAAAGGGAATTTCTTACCGGCACTTCGGGAGGATCCGAAAAGCACGAGCTCATCCATGGGAAAATCTCTTTTTCCCAGAATGTTTAAAAATTCCTGTCCTACAGCTCCACTGGCTCCTACAATCGCAATTTTCATAAGTTTTTAATTATTCTTTGTTAATGGTACTATGGAACTCGTATACTTGATTTGTTATTTTCCCTATTTCCCACCTAATATTTTGGAGGTAATGTTATGAACCAAGAACTTATCAGGTGGCGAGTCCCCGCCCTAGGTAGGTGACTCCTTTATTTTTTTGAAAATATTTATTTAATTTGTAACCGGCGTTGGATACAAATTGTAAAAGACCCGGCAATACAATTTCGGATTGAAACTTTTAACAGATCCAACATTTCTAATGGTGTATTAGACACCCTTTTTTTACTCTTTAGACCTTGAACTAAGGTCTGTACTTTTCAATTGTTACAAAATTAATAGTTTTTAGTAATAAACCCTAATCAAATGAGAGTAGTTGTTTATTACTTTTTATTTTTTGTGGGATTGTATCATTTAAGTTCCACCGCTTTTTCTTCTGTTATTTTTGATACTTATCCGGAAGGTTGGATAGGTGATACTACACTTTTTGTGAAGAATTCCGTTGAAGGTACGCTTCAATTGAATGCGCCTGAAGAAGCCGGGGAGGCCTTCCTTTTTTATCCTTCAGAATCGCTTGAGGATGCCGAATGGGAAATAGGTGTGTCCCTTGACTTTAACCCTTCATCAAATAATTATATGAAAATCTATTTGGCTACAGATGGGGCAGATAGTTTTGAAAATGGTTTTTACTTGGTGATTGGTACCTCTAAGGATAATATTTCTCTTTGGGAGCGATCAAATGGTGAAGATCGACTGCTGATTGAAGGGACTGAAAAATTATTGGATATGAGTTCTGTGGACTTGACAGTCCGAGTATCCCGAACAAAGGGGGGGGATTGGACAATGGAGGCAAATATCGGAGATGGCTGGTTGGCGCAGGGAGAGACTTTTAGCAGCTTTGGATTTCGGGCACTCTGGTTCGGGCTTAGTTGCCACTACACAAAAACCAGATCGGATAAATTTGTAGTTCGACAAATTGTTGTAAATGGAGAACCCTTTAACCGTTTATTGCCACTTCAAATCACCTCTCTTCAGGTCATAAATGGCCATAATCTGCTCATTGAGTTTTCGGATAAGGTTTCACAATTTGCTTCTACCCCTCAAATTTATGGGGTGGGGTTTGAATTGCCTAAGGTTGAAGATGTCTTTTATGAGCAAGATTCTTCTTCTGTAAAAGTTGCGTTAACCGAAATGCTTCCGGACAAGGAAGAAGGACAGCTGATTATTTCGGGCTGGTGTAACAACGGCGGGCTGTGTATGGAGGATACCATTCTTTCGTTTTCTTATATTTCACCGAAAGTCACCAACTTCTTTGTTGAGAGTTATTTTGATCTTTTTATTTCTTTTAATCAGATCTTACCCAGTGGATTACTGCAGTCGCATCATTTTAATTTTAAAGATGCCGATATTCAGGTTGAAGAGGTTGTCGATCTGGGAAAAGGAGATTATCATCTCCGGCTAAACCATCCCATTAAGGATGCTGTGGAGGTGATCTGTTTTATTGAAGAACTGGAATTGTCCAATGGTGATGTGATACCCAGTGGCCCTTACTCACTTTATTATCACGAGGCATCTCCTTTTGACCTTGTTTTTTCTGAAATAATGCATGATCCCATTCCATCTGTATTGTTGCCGGAGGTTGAATACATTGAATTATATAATAGATCGGAATTGCCTGTTAATTTGAAGAATATGATATTGAGTGTGAACGGAAAAAGGGTCGTTTTAGATGCTTACATGCTTTATCCAGGTGAGTATGTTGTGCTTTCCCAAAGTGACGAGTTTTATTTCCCCGGGTTGGTGGTTCCGGACAAGTGGAATGCGCTGACCAATTCAGGGGGTGAGCTGGCATTATTTAGCCCGTCGGGGAAGGTTGTGGCAGCATTCCGTTATCCTGAGACATTGGAGGGAAAAGAGTTTAAGCAAAAGGGAGGATGGTCAATGGAAGTGATCGATCCCGATAATCTTTCAGGCGACATTTTCAACTGGGCCTACTCCGACAACGAGAAAGGGGGTACGCCCGGCGAGCCTAACTCCGTCGCAGGTTTTAACCCCGATATGACGTCACCCTCTCTAGAGGATGCCTGGCTTGTAGGAGATACGGTTTTAATGCTGAAGTTTTCTGAACAATTGGATAGCAGCAGTTTCAAAGTCTCCGATTTTCATCTTTTGTCCTCAAGTTCCACAATTGCCGGGATTGTTTTAGACTCAGTATATTTTGAGGAGGTTAAAATTGAATTTAAGAATCGATTAATCCCTCATAAGGTTGAAGAGTTGGTGATTCCTTCCGAAATTACTGATTTGGCAGGGAATAAATATTCTGGGCTTTCATCTCTTTTTTTCGGGCTTCCGGGTTCAATAGATAGCTTGGATATAGTAATCAATGAGTTGTTGTTTGATCCTCCTGTTGATGGCTCTGACTATGTGGAATTGTACAATCGCTCGGATCATATTGCGGCTCTTAACAGTATTTGTTTGGCAAGAAATGGCGATGGTGATGGACCTGAAGAGCTGATTCCTCTATCAGACCGGTTACGCTGGTTTCTTCCGGGGAGACACTTGTGCTTTACAGAAGATGCAACCTGGGTGAAAAGTAATTTTTTCTGTGAAAACGAGGATTATTTAATAGATCTGTACAATTTCCCCAATTTTCTGGCAGATGGCGGAACTGTGTTTTTGACTCAGCTCAATGGAGAGGTGATAGATCGTTTTGATTATTCTCCTAAAATGCATTTTGAGCTACTAACTGAAACCAAGGGTGTAGCGCTTGAACGCATCGCATACGATGTGGATACCAATAGAGGAGAGTCATGGCATTC
Organism: Thermophagus sp. OGC60D27; assembly: GCF_052400625.1. NCBI lineage: Bacteria > Pseudomonadati > Bacteroidota > Bacteroidia > Marinilabiliales > Marinilabiliaceae > Thermophagus > Thermophagus sp. OGC60D27. Next base: position 196,595 of record NZ_JBQTGH010000002.1, on the reverse strand, counting down.
GGCATCGTCAATTACAGGATATGGAACCCCCACGGCCATTAATTCTCAGTTTGTTAGTGATGCCAGGAAAGCAACAAAACAATTGTTTCAAATATCTCCGGAAATTTTTACTCCTGACATGGATGGTATGGATGACCTGTTAGTTATTTCATATTCCGTTGAAAGTCCAGTGACTAAAGGCACATTTATAATTTTTGATGCAGAAGGTCGGCAGGTAAAACTTCTGGTCAATAATCGAACCTTAAGTACCTCCGGCAGGATCACATGGGATGGTATCTCCGATGACCATTCTTTAGCATCACCAGGAATTTATATCGTCTGGTGCAAAATCTATGATCTGTCCGGAAACGTTCGAGAATATAAAGATAGTTTTGTTCTGGGGACCAGTAGTAAATGATTGGTTTTTGTAATTGTTGACAATTAAGAATTTATAGGGTGATTGCAATCGGGGTTTTACAATTAGGACAAAGTCTATTTTCTAAATGGGAGGAAATGATTCGATATCCTATTCGTTCAATTAATAAGGCCTTGCATTTGGGACATCTGGTGTTCTGATATTCACCATTCGGAATATTACCTAGGTAAATATAGTTTAGACCTGCTTTTAGCCCTGTTTCGTGGGCCATGAATAAAGTTTCCATAGGTGTGGGGGGGATATCTTTTAGCTTATAAGCAGGGAAAAACCTGCTAATATGCCAGGGAATATTTGTGCCAAGCTCTTGAGCAATAAATTTGGCCATGTTTTGTAATTCTTGAGGGCTGTCATTTATGCCTGGAATGATAAGAGTGGTTACTTCCAGCCAGATCCCGCTTGCGGCAATTTTCTGTAATGATTCCAATACAGGATGGAGGCGACCTCCCGTCAGGTGTTGATATGTCTCGTTTTTAAAGGCTTTAAGGTCAATGTTGATGGCATCAAGCCGGGGAATGATCTGGTCAAGCATCTCTTCTGTCATAAATCCATTGGAGACAAATATGTTTTTTATTCCTTGTTGTCGGGCTATTTCGGCAATATCATAGGCGTATTCATAAAATATGGTGGGTTCATTGTAAGTGTAGGCAATGCTTTTGCAGCCAGCCTGTAGCGCTTCTTTTACAATTTCTTCCGGAGTTGCCAACGACCCCTGATTGACAAATTGCTCATCTCCGACCTGTGAAATTTCACAATTTTGACAAAAAGAGCATTGAAAATTGCACCCGGAAGTCCCAATAGATAATGTTTTTGATCCGGGATAAAAATGATACAGTGGCTTTTTTTCAATGGGGTCAATATGATTGGCGATTGAACGTCCATAAACCAAGGAGAAAAGAGTGCCGTCAATATTTTTCCGTACTTTGCAAATCCCTGTATTCCCAGGTGTTATTGTGCAGCGATGGGCGCAAAGATGACACTTTACACTTTTTTTATCCGATTTATGATACAAAAGAGCTTCTTTCATGATACAAACGATAACACATCTCATCTTGCCTATGGCTTGATTGAGGCATGAAAAAAGATGAGCCGGAAATATTAAGTGGCTGTTCTAATCGGTTCTTTTTTCAACTAAAAGTCATCTAAAATTACGATTAACGTTCGGTCTTTGTCAAACTCATGTAATAAGAATAAGGCGTCTTATTTTATTTCGTGATTAAATGCCGACTCTTTTCTAAAAGCAAAAATGATCATTACAGTAACTACAACCACCGAATAGTATACCGCGGTGGGAATTGGTAAGGCATCACCTGAAGCATATGAATGCATCCCTGTGAGGTAATAGTTGACCCCGAGGTAAGTCATAATAACCGATGCAAAGGCTAGTAGAGAAGCTGTGTTAAAAGCCAGAGTTCCACGAAGACCAGGTATAAGACGCATATGTATTACAAAAGCATAGATCAGAATGGTGATGAGTGACCAAGTTTCTTTCGGATCCCACCCCCAGTAACGGCCCCATGATTCATTGGCCCAGATTCCGCCAAGAAAGGATCCGATGGTCATTAGATATAACCCAACAATCAATGACATTTCATTGATGGCTGTTAATTCGGTAATGGTTGCTTTTATGCGCTTTCTGGTGGTACGGGATTGAAGGGCAGTAAGGAAAAGATTCATGAAACCAAGCAATGCCCCGAGAGTCAGAAAACCATAGCCGCCAATAATCACTGCTACATGCAGGGTGAGCCAATAGGATTTCAGGACTGGGACCAGGTTGGTTATTTCGGGGTTCATCCAGCTCAGGTGTGAAACCATTAGTACAATTCCGGCGAAGAGGGCCGTAACTGACAACACTAGGGGGGAATGGCGACTAAACAGCAAACCTGCCAGCAATAATACCCATGCGATTAATAGCATCGATTCATATCCGTTGGACCAAGGGGCATGACCTGATACATACCACCGGAGGGCAAGCCCCAATGAATGATACGTAAAGCCAGCCATAATCAATGTTATTGAGAGGTCCTTAATCCACTTTTTCATAAGGGAAGGGTATATCAGTACGGTAATATGGAATGTAACGAGAATAACGCCCAGCACAAAGAAGAATGTGGCCAGCCACATAAAGATGTTCAATTTGTTGTAAAGAAGCTCCGCTCTCATCTTGGTATCAGAGGGAATTAGATGACCGGCTTTTTGGCTTTGCCATGTTTTTAGGTCATGCACTAATTTGATCGCTTCATTGTTATTGTCGTTTCTGACCGATTCAATAATGGACGATATCATCTGTTTTGCAATCAGACTGTTTCCATTTGTCAGGTTTGACAAATGGGCTGTAGGAGACAACCACGGTTCATCAGGATTGTTGTTCACAGGAAATATTCGGAGCAGGCTTGCTGATTTAGCCAGATAAAAGACATTGACTTGTTCGTCCACTTTTATCAATTCCTGTTCCAGCTTATTTCTTTCTGCAGGATTTTTCCTGTAGGCGGCATTTACATGTTGATGAATTTTGTATATCTGGTCGGATGAAAAAAAATCATTGAATGAAGCTTTTCGACCTTTAATGCCCAATAGTTTTTTTAGTTGCGGGTGTTTAACGGTGATGATCGGTACCTTCCCCCATTTGTCCGGATAGATGAGGATTCCCAATAACATTTGGTCCGGACTAAAACCATTGAAAGAATTATGTTTGACCAGCTTAATCATGATGTCCTGATGTAATGTGTTGAGTGGTTTTATTCTTCCTCCTTTGTCTTGAACCCATAGTTTTCCGACAGCTGTTGCCACTTTCGAGTCAGGGCGGGGAGGCATCTCGTTCCCAAATGCAGGTAAAGCAGACACCAAGATAAGCAGGGCGATCCAATATGTTTTTTGTTTGTAAAGATTGTTGGTTTTTCTCAGCAATTGGCGGAATCGAGTGTGAGGTGCAAATAGAGACCAGATCATGCTGATGCTTAATAGTATATACCCCAGATAGGTGACAAAGGTTCCGGCAAAGTCATGGTTAACAGAAAGAATGGTTCCTTTTTCATCCGGATCATAGGACGATTGATAAAATCGGAAACCTCTGTAATTTAGAATGTTATTCATGAAGATGCGGTAATCTTTTTTTATCTGGTTTTGGGGGTCAATAACGGTGACCTCACTGGCATAGGAGGAAGGACTTTCTGATCCCGGATAGCGTTCCAGCTCAAATTTGTTGAGGTGTAGAGCAAAAGGGAGCTCCAGAGGGAGGGCTCCGTAGCGAATTTGAATGGTTCCGTTATTTAGGACTACTGACTTTGGTTTTCCAATTTCACCTGGTCGACCGGCCACATGTATGGTTTGGGATTGTTTCCCGTCGGAGAGGATAAAAGTGATCACATCCGGTATTTGCCCGGCTTGTTGTTCGGATGGTGCGGCCATTGCAGAATGAGGTATATAGGAGGTACTTTTAAGACAGTACTTTTTCCCGTTGATTTTTATACTCTCCGAATATTGCTTTGGCGTTTTGGCAGAAAGAAACACCGGTTTGTGTAACATCTTTGTTCCGGATCGGTCGTTGATTTCCACCGATACGTATTCATTAACAGTAAGAATGGTTTCTGAAGATTTTCCTTCGCGGATGTGCATTTTCCCTTCATAGCCGGTATATCGGGTGATCGCAGCTCCTGCAATAATGATAAAGAAGGCGCAATGGAAGAGTAATACGGGTGCTTTTTCCCACCGCCAAAGATTAAAGTTGAAGAGATTGCCAAACATATTAATTCCCATCAGGACGAATATGAGCTCGAACCACCAAGTGTTGTAAACCATAGCTCTGGCCGCCCGGTAACCAAAGTCGTTTTCGAGGAAAGTGGCCACGGCCAGAACTGTTGCCAAAATGAAGAAAAGAACACCCATTAGTTGCCGGGAAGTGAGAAGTTTGACAATCCGTTCCATAATTGTTTTCAAATTAATTTAATGTTGGGCGGTTAACCTGACAAGTATGCTTTGAGTGGCTAAAATAATGACTTTAATAGAATTTTGTCATCAGAGGAGGAAAATTAATGGCATGCCATTGTTAAAATTAGCTCTGCTTTTAGAATTTAGGGAAAATTATTAAGCCATAGGTTTTTACTATCTTTGTCAATTAATGTACAGGGAGGTCCGAAATTGTGGCCCCATTGACAACTAAATATTAGACCTTACTATGAAAACTAAATTGGGCATAATTGCAGTTTTGTTTGTGGTTGCAGGATTTGGAATGATTCATGGTGGCTCAATTGTTATGGAGCGTATTGCCATTGGCCTGATGGGAACGGGAATCATTTATTTGTTGTACCTATTGCTAACAACAAGCAAAGACGAGAAGGAAAAAGAAGAGTAAAGACGGAACGGCCATAAACATAGCCGGGTAAATATTTCTTTCCCCAAAGATTTTACCGAATCTGGAACTTGTCGTGATTTTTGAGATAAAATAGCTGCAGCGGTAGACTGTTATATTTAATTCTATTCTGATTCGAATATGTTTTCAAAAGAAGAAGCCAAAGCATTGCGTCTTGAGTTTTGGCAAAAGCTTTCCAACCGTACGAGAAGATTGCCGGGCCAAAAAGGAAGGAAACGATCATGGGTTTTGGACAATACCGGAATCAAAGGACTTGATTTGCGATTTGATGTTGGCAGGGAAAAGATCATCGTTGCATTGGAGATTAATATAAAAGATGAGACGAAACGTTTGGCTCTCTATGAAAAATTGGAAGCGGCCAAAACGCTTTTCGAAGAACATTTTGGCGAACCATTGATATGGGATTTTGCTTATACCAAAGATAACGGTCGTGAAGTGTGCCGCATTTTTGTGGAACGTCCCGGAGATATTTATATTAAAGAAACCTGGCCGGAGATTCACAAATTCATGATCGATAAAATGATTCGACTCGAAAAAGCCTTCTTGGAAGTTAAAGACTATTTAAAGTATTCTTAAAGGATGAGACAAGTCTGCCCGTTGTGTAATTCAATTTGTGATGCGACCCAGCCTATAGCTGAATTTCGGGAAAGGACTTTTTATAAATGTGGCCAATGCCATCTGATCTATGTTCATCAGGACAATTTGCCTTCAAAAAAGGAAGAAATAAATAGATATCTTCAACATAATAATTCAATAGAAGCATCTGGTTATGTCCGGTTTCTTGAAAGAGCTGTTCTTCCTTCTCTTGTCTGGCTAAAACCCGGAATGAGAGGGTTGGACTATGGCTGCGGACCGGAACCGGTATTGTCACAGATCTTGAAAAATAAGGGGTTGGATTGTGAAAATTATGACCCTCTTTTTTGGCCTTCGTTGCCTCAAGGTACTTTTGATTTTATCTTCTGTACCGAAGCGTTTGAGCATTTTCACCATCCAAGGTCTGAGATCAATCGCATTAGTGATCTGTTGAGGCTAGACGGATTGCTGACGATAATGACCTGGTTTCATTCGGGATCTGAGAATTTTGAAAAGTGGAGTTATATACGTGACCATACCCATGTGATTTTTTCCCATTTGGATACTTTTCAGTATATCTGCCGGGAATGGAATTTTTCCCCGTTGTGGGATGATGGAGACCGGGTTATTATTTTAAAGAAAATGGCTGAAAAACAAAATAAATGGAAACTTTCTTGTGATTAAATTTGATAAATCCGTATTTTTGGACGGAAAATTTCCCGGAGGTTGTTCCGGTTATTTCCAATAAGTTAGATTGCTAAAATCAGGCAGAAACCAAGAGTCTGATGATTTGTTGAATGTTTTGTGTTTAAATCGGACTATTTGAAAGAAGGACTTGTCATAAAATCTACAGGAAGCTGGTATCTCGTCCAACCGGATGATGGAGAACCAGTGTCGTGTAAAATAAAAGGACGTTTTCGTTTGGACGATCTTAAGAGTACGAACCCTGTTGCTGTTGGAGATCGGGTAAAGTATTCTTTGGATCCACAAATGCAGGTTGGAGTAATAAAAGAAATTCTGGAACGACGCAATTTTATTGTCCGACGAGCATCCAACCTGTCGCGGCAGACACAAATTCTGGCAGCTAATATTGATCAGGCTATTTTGGTAGCGACCATTAATTATCCGGTTACTACACCCGTCTTTATTGATCGGTTCCTTGCAACTACAGAGGCATACGACATTCCCACCACGATTATTTTCAATAAACTTGATCGTTATGACCATTACCACAAAGATCAGTTGATGGAAACGATCAAGATCTATAAAAATATTGGATATAATGTGCTGACCACCTCGGCCAAACAGGATCGGGATTTTGATGCGGTAAAAAAGCTGTTGAAGGATAAAATTTCTCTGTTGGCCGGACATTCGGGCGTTGGCAAAAGTACTCTTGTCAATCGGGTAGAACCTTCTCTCAATTTAAAAACGGCCAAAATTTCGGAGGCGCATAAAACGGGACGACACACTACCACTTTTACAGAAATGCATCCTCTGGGGTTTGGGGGATATATTATCGATACCCCCGGAATACGAGGGTTTGGATTGTTTAATATAGAAAAAGAAGAATTGGCTCACTTCTTTAGGGAAATTTTTAAATACACCTCTCAATGTCGATATTATAATTGTACCCATCTTCATGAACCTGGTTGTGCTGTTAAAGATGCCGTTGAAAAGGGAGAAATTGCCTCTACTCGCTACAATAGCTATGTAAGTATTTTTCTCAATCGGGACGAGAAATTTAGATGATTTATGTCTATTTCCCAGGATAAGGAAAAATGCTTCATTCCTTCTGGTGGCTAGAACTTTGTGAGTTAATTCGCCCTTTGGCCGGGGATTTATATATCCTGTTATGGAATTGTATAGTAGAAAAAAATGGTGGAAATTTTTTTTGATGGCCGGAGCATTAATGATTGGTTCGGCTTCACTTTACTATACCAGTAGACTAACCTCCCAGCTGAGAGATCAGGAGTCCCGAAAAATGGAACTTTGGGCCAAAGCCAATCGTCAATTCGCCCGTCCTGATTTAGATGAGCAATCTCTGGAACTGGTATTTGAAATTATACAGAACAATACTACCGTCCCCTTGATCATTGCCGACGAAAATGACACAATCTATTTTTATCGTAATTTAGATCTTCCGCCTAAAGAGGAAAAAGCCTATTTGCAACGAGAACTTAATAAGATGAAGATTTATGGGCGTGGGCCAATAATTCTTGATCTGGGTGACGAGGATCGCCAGTTTTTGTATTATGCAGATTCCACAATGTTGACCAAATTGCGCTGGTTTCCGGTGGTTCAGCTTTTGGTCGTGATATTGTTTGTGAGCTTGGCTTACTGGACATTCAGTGTGTCCCGTCGATGGGAGCAAGATCAAGTATGGGTGGGAATGGCTAAAGAAACGGCTCATCAGCTAGGGACACCTACCTCTTCTTTGCTGGGATGGATTGAGGTGCTTCCCGAAAAAATTGAAGATAAATCGTTAGTTGAAGAGATGCGCTATGATGTTCAACGCCTTCAGATCATTACCGATCGATTCTCTAAAATTGGGTCATCGCCACATATGGTGCGCATGAATGTAGCAGACATGTTGAAAAGCGTTATTACCTATCTTGAGCATCGCATTTCTTCGGGGGTTCAATTTGAGATTATGGATGAAAGTGGCAAGTCTGATTTTGAGATAATGGCAAATCGTCCGTTGTTTGAGTGGGTCATAGAAAATTTATGTAAGAATGCGGCAGATGCTATGCAGGGCAAAGGAATCATTTCGTTTCGCTGGGGAATTTGGCACCAAAAGGTTTATCTTGATATCTCCGATACCGGAAAAGGCATTCCCCGAAAAGATCATAAAACTATTTTTAAACCGGGATATACGACCAAGAAGCGAGGTTGGGGACTTGGCCTTACATTGGTGCGGCGAATTGTGGAAGAGTATCATCATGGACGGATCTTCGTCAAAGAGTCGGCTCCGGGGAAAGGTACTACTTTTCGAATCCTAATGGCATATAATGGGAAGAGAGAGTGTTGACATAGAATCGTTGTGGATGGGGTGGCAAAAACTTTTTATTGAATTCCTTTTCTCACACACTGAATATTTTATACCTTTGCGAAGTTTTTACGTATGGCAGCAGAGAGAAAGAAGAAATTCAGCGATTATGATATTGCCTTTAAAGGGCTTAAGGCGGGGAAGCACGTTTTTGAGTACGAGCTGAAAGATCCTTTTTTTGAATTATTTGAGCAGCCGCAGATCGAAACTGGAGAGCTGGCAGCAACGGTTGAGCTTACCAAACATCAAAGTTTCTTGGAACTGACCTTCCGTATTGATGGCTTTGTTGGATCTCAGTGTGACAGGTGTTTGGAGCTGATGCAGGTCCCGATTTTTTATGAAGGGACTTTATTTGTGAAATTTGGTGAGACCTACGATGAGCCGGATGAGGACATCATCGTTCTGCCCCATGAAGATCACAAGCTCAACATCGCTCGATATATGTACGAATATATTGTGGTAAGCATTCCGGTTCGACATGTGCATCCGGACAAGGACGATGGAACACCGGGTTGTGATCCAGAAATGTTGGACTGTCTTAATGACTATGTTGTAGAGGAAGATAATTTTCATCAAGAAGAAAATAGCGGGGATCAGATTGATCCACGATGGAATGAGTTAAAGAAATTGATCAATAAAAATAACAAGTAAAAGAGGTTAAAAATGGCACATCCAAAACGAAAAACATCGAAGACCAGAAGAGATAAGAGACGTACCCATTACAAAGCCACTGCTCCCGCTCTGGGTGTTTGTTCCAATTGTGGAGCAACGATTAAACTGCACACTGTTTGTCAGGAGTGTGGTCATTACAGAGGGAAATTGGCTGTAGAAAAGGAAGTGACCGCATAATTGCAAATTGTGTCAATGTTTGTTAGGAGTGTTGAGTTATTTTGGGGATTTTCATTCCTTAAAGGATGTTGTGTCTCCGGAAAAATAGAACCACTCAACAATTCCTGGTCTTATTTTTTTACGCTATTACCAGAAGCGGTTTAAAAAAATTGTAAAGTAGCCCCTGTGTTATAAGTCATGAGGGGCATTTTTTTTTTAAGGCTTGAATTCTCAGGCCGGTTTGTTTTTCATGTCAGAGCTGAATGGCGGAATTTTAAACTATTCCGGCGCTGCTTTGGCCATTTAATCCAGTCTGTAATGATGGAAAAATTAAATGCAGTAATAACCGCAGTCGGCGGATATGTCCCCGACTATGTTCTTAGCAATGAAGAACTCAGTAAAATGGTTGATACCTCGGATGAATGGATCACCACACGGGTAGGAATTCATGAACGGAGAATCCTAAAAGGAGAAGGAAAAGGTTCGTCCGATATGGGTGCTGAAGCAGTAAAACAGGTTTTGCAGAAATCCGGCACTTCACCCGATGAGATTGATCTTCTTATTTGTGCAACGGTTACACCCGACCATGTTTTTCCTGCGACGGCGAATATCATTTCGGATAAATGTGATATTCGGAATGCGCACAGCTTTGATATTAACGCCGGATGTTCCGGCTTTCTGTACGCTTTAGATACTGCGGCCAAATTTGTTGAAACCGGTGCCCGGAAAAAAGTAATTGTTGTTGGTGCTGATAAGATGTCTTCAATTACAGATTATACTGACCGAACTACTTGTGTCTTGTTTGGCGATGGAGCAGGTGCTGTATTGCTGGAACCATCCACCGAAAATGTTGGGGTTGTTGATAGTGTGCTAAAAAGTGACGGTTTTGGTCGCGTTTATCTGCATCAGAAAGCCGGCGGATCGGTTAAGCCCCCTACGCATGAAACCATCGATAACCGGGAACATTACATCTATCAGGAAGGACGTCATGTCTTTAAGCATGCGGTATCCAAAATGGCAGATGTGGCTGTGGAGGTGATGGAACGTAACAATATTACTTCTGAAAATCTGGACTGGCTGGTCCCTCATCAGGCCAATATGCGGATCATTGAAGGAACTGCCCAGAGGATGGGACTCGACAAGAGTAAAGTGATGATCAATATAGAGAGGTATGGAAATACTACTGCTGCTACCTTGCCCCTTTGTTTATGGGAATGGGAGAACCAGTTGAGAAAGGGCAATAACCTGATTCTGGCAACTTTCGGCGCCGGATTTACATGGGGCGCCATCTACCTTAAGTGGGGGTATGATGGTGATAAGGCATAATTGAAATAAACGGATGGAAATTAATGGGCCCGGTTGCTTTTTTGGCACCGGGCTTCTATTTATAACCCCATATTATGTCTGTGAAGTTCCTTGGCCGGTGATGACGGTCAGGATGAAATATCGGCGTTCTCCTTAGGGAGGATCTTTTTTTAGATATCTATCCAAAAAAGCTGACAGATAGGGTCCCATTTATGAGATTCTTTCTATTTTTAATTCCAAAAGAGATACCAATGAAGTTAGAGAATACCATAGAAAGTGATTTTGGAAGATTTTTAGAAGATTTTCGGGAAGGAATGATTATTCGGCATTGGCCAGGGAAGACCATTACCGAGTCGGACAATAACCTCTTCTCTCTGCTCACCATGAACCATCATCCGGTTCATTTGGATCAACATTATGCTCAGGGAGCTACCCACGGACAGGTCCTGGTTGTGGGAACTCTTGTGTTTTCTCTGGCGGTGGGCCTAACTGTCAGAGATATTAGCGGAAGAGCAATCGCCAATCTCAACTATTCTGAGATATTACATCTGGGCCCTGTTTTCATTGGAGATACTATATATGCGGAATCAGAGGTTTTATCTGTTCGTGCCTCCCGTTCCAAACCCGACCGAGGGGTGGTAAAAGTGAAAACTTCAGTAACCAATCAAAAAGGAGAAAAAGTGCTTTCTTTTATGCGAGAAGTGTTGATACCAAAAAAGAAGTAGATTATGAATTTTCCAAGATTTGAAGGCGAACTGGTTGCCCGTACCCTGTTGTTTACTTCGGGCCATAACACCCATTATTTGGAAAAAGCTTTTTCGTCTGATGCCGATGTTGTTGTGTTGGACCTCGAAGATGCGGTGCCTGCCTCTAAAAAAGAGGAAGCAAGAGCCTCCATTACCCGGGTATTGAATTCTGATCTCATTGATCAACGCCCCGTATTTGTCCGTATCAATCCCATGGAAACAGGGGATACCTTAAAAGATCTGGATACTGTGGCCGACCCGCGCCTCTATGGCTTTGTCTATCCCAAAGCCTGCAATGCTAAGGATATGGAGGTTTTTGATGCTCAGCTAACCCTAAAAGAAAAAAATCTGGGTATGGTGAACGGCCATTTTAAGATTATTGCTTTACTAGAAACGCCTGAGGCGGTATTGAATGCCTACAGTATTGCGACCGCATCGAATAGGGTTGTAGCGTTGCTGTTCGGAAGCGAGGATTTTTTGGCCGAAATTGAAGGTGAACATGGCGAGGCAGGACGCTCTATTTTGGCCCCAAGACATATGATTAGCATGGCTGCAAGGGCAGCCGGCGTTGTGCCGATAGATACTCCTTATGTCAATATCGGAGATGTGGAAGGTCTGAAAAGACATATTGCCCAGGCGAAAGAATTGGGATTCGAAGGCATGTTGGTGATGTCGCCCAAAGAGATCGAACTGGTAAAAAAGGCATATACCCCCACCATGAATGAGCTGGAGAGAGCACGTGAGATTATTGCCTTAGCGGAGGAGACCAATAAGGCCGACCGTGGAATATCTGTTAAAAAGGGAATGTTTATTTCGCCGCCAACCGTTTCCAAAGCAAGAAAATTATTGGCAAGAATGAAAAAGATTGAAGCTTTTGAAACCTTTGTGAAAAAGGGTTAGCTGAAAAAAGCATGGCAAGGGTTGGTGCATATTTTTATACCGCCGTTTCAATTACTGTCATCCTTTAAAACTGATATTATTGTAAGAAATGATGTGGACAAAAGAAGATTTGGTGTTTGACCTAAAAAAAGCGGGTATTCCGGCAGGAGCCTTGCTTCATTTAAAAGTATCGGTCAGAGCTATCGGAAAAATAGAAGGAGGTGCCCGGACCCTGCTGGATGCCTTACTTGAAACCGTGGGACCGAATGGAACGTTGGTCATCGATTCTTTTGTCACTTCCTACCCATTACCTCTTAATCGTGAGCATGCGGCAAAATTAAGTACTCCCAAATCCCCTTCGTATGCGGGGGCTCTCGCCAATGTGATGATTAGCCATCCGAATAGTGTTCGAAGCAAACATCCCATCCAACGGTTTACGGCCATCGGGAAGCTGGCCCATGAATTGATGGATCGTCACACCCCGCAAAGCGGGGGCTATGACGTATTGGAAAGAATGACCAAAATGGGCGCTCTCAATTTGTCCATAGGACGAAAAACCATTGGAGTGGGAACCACTCATGTGGCGATTGAAAAGAGTGGACTTACCAAGAAAAATCCTCCAAGAGGAGTTAACTATATGGACGATGATGGCAATGTTAAGTTGTTCAAAGTTAACTGGAACGGAGGATGCGGAAGAGGCTTTCCCAAATTTATTCCCTTATACGAGCAAGCAGGCTGTTTGAAATGGATAAAAGTCGGCAATGCCGATGCTGTACTGACCGATATGGCCGGGACCCTAGCAGTTGAAATGGAAAAATTAAAAGAGGATCCTTCTTTCTTTTTCTGTGATGATCCGGCATGTAAAGATTGTCGGTTGCGGTGGGAACATTCTACCGGTAGTTATCTGAAAGTTAAATATTATTCGTTGCTTCAGTTGATTAAAAGAAAAAGAAAAAAAAAGTAGTGGGGCCATAACCATCAAGCGCTTTCGCCACTTCTTCTACCTTTCAGTACGTTTCCTCGGTGGCCGATATGGTTCCGTGACCATTGGATCGTCATTCTCCATTCAGATATCAGATTTAATAGGAGCTTGTTCTTTGTGGAACATGATTAGAGGACTGTTCCAAGGGGCCGGAATCCTAATAAAACATATTTTTTGAGAACCATCGTTCAGCCATTGAAAAGCCGATTTTGATGGTGTGGTATTGTTCTCGAATAAGTCCGGCCTGACCGGTACCTTTGAGCGAATAAGCGTAGGAAATATGGAGGATGTTTCCGGTTCTGTTTAATGGGAGAGAAAGCCCGGCGGTGATACCTTTTTCCCCAATTTTTTGTCCTTTTACCTTTAGGTAGCCATCCGAATAGAACATTCCTGCTCGCCACTCCATCCGGTTGATCAGTTTGGACTTGTTTTTTGGGTGCGAATAGGCGATGCCGGCATTAACAGTATAGGCATCCGAAAAGGAACCTTTGAGTGTTGAATAATCGTTAAGAACCGACCACTGAGAAAAGGAATAGTCGGCCGATAAGGTCCATCCTTTATCCCAGGATCTGGCAACGCCAAGGCTATAAATGCCGGGAAGGATGACATCATCTGCGGCAGCATCTTCTTCGTAGTAAGATGTTTCCGATTCATTCTCAATGGTTTGGTTGAATGTGGCATATAGGTTGGTCTCTGGTTGCCAGGAAGCACCGGCAAAAAGAGTCCCATGCTTCCATCTTCCCTGATATTGAAAACCATATTTCAAAAAGAGATTATTGAAATACCATTTCCGGGTATTGATGATATTGTTTTGGCCCAGGTCTGAATAGTCGGCCGTTTCAGTGATATCAGTAGAACCCCAAATGAAGGAGGCATCCAACCCGACGGAGAAGTTTTTGGACAATTGGAAGCCATTGGACATCGAAAAACGGGATAGCCCGCCACTTCCTTCGAGGGTGACCGGATAGGTCATGGAAGAGCCCAAAATGTCGTTTTCCTGCTCTATGGTGTATCCCACGCTGGAAAATGGATATAATCCAAAACTAAGACCCCAAAAAGGAGCTACCCTGAATCCAAAGGAAAAAGCATCTATATTTGAGTCGAAATTGGATTGTTCTTTGCCCGATAAGGAATAATTGTTGACGATCCCTTTAGCCTGAATGTTAAAATAGAATGAAAGACTATCCAGAGTACTCAAGGATGCCGGGTTCTGATAGTTCAAATACCCTTCTGATGGCAATGCCACGCCACTTCCTCCCATCCCGCTGTTAATGGTGTTGGTGGTCGATTCCAATACCCCAAATCCATAGACAGAATAAGGCGATGAAGTGCTGTTCTGGCTTTTTACCGCTAATGGCCAGAGACAAAGAAGGGATGATAGTATTAGAAATGATTGCTTCATGTTTTAGGAATATCCAAGGGTTTGTTGTTTAGATGAAACCGGCTGGTTGATTTTTTCGAGTGTGTTTCTCCTGATGAAGGATTTAGATAAACTATTTTTATTCAAATTTGTATTGTACTAATCTTTCTCTTTTTAGGTCTGCCCTATTCATCTTCTATATCGTAGTAATAATAAAAAACGTTTAATCTGGTCTTTGATTCGGCACTGTCATATCCGTCAAACAACATTTTGTAACAGCTACCCTGAAGATCCTCTTCGGAATAGGCTATTAATATCCCTGTTCCATCCGATGTTATCTCTTCATCAACCAAGGCATTAAGGAAGTAGGTTATATCGAATGTATAGTACCAATCTCTTTCGTAAAGTGCCGAGCTGGTGGTGAGGGTACCCGTTACTGAATAATCACTGCTATTGATAACATATCCTGCCACCTGATTAATCTTGTCGGCTTCCAGAAGATAAATGGTTTCCGGAGGCTCTTGGTACTCAAAAGTGGCGGCATCGATGCCTATGGTCAGGTTGGCTTTCACAATTCTTCCCTTTTGTTGTAATGCTTTCATGGATGATATGCCGGGGATATCTATCCTTGTAAAATAGCCGGTTCCGGCTTCCTGAATCGCAGTGTTGTTAAGGTTTTGTGTTTTGAGTTTCTTCTTGTATGAATCGAGGTTTTCTAATGCCGAATTGACCGGGTAACTTTTGATGTGATTGAATTGCAATGAGGTCTCGCTTAGCGGAAAGTCAAAATGGTTTTCAACTTTTTCCAGATCTATTCGATGGGTGTAAAGTCTTAGGTAGATACTATCGGTCCCTGCCTCAAAACCCAAGATTAAATTGTTGGAGGTTGTATCCGGAATCAGTGCCAACCCCTTAAACCAGTCGGTAAACTCGGAGGTGGTCAGATTGACATCGTTTTGCAGGGTGTCCATCAAGGTCTTTCCCAGCTCATCATCAAGTCTTATAGAGATGGTTCGTTCATCATTGGGTTCGGGAGTGTAACGATAGGTGGCAAGCGGAGTTTCCGAGTATTTAAAGGAGTCATAATTGCATAAGGTCCATGAATCATTGGTTTCAATCTCTTCTTCTAAGCGGTGGACATTGATGGTAAATAATGACGATGTATCCCCCCTGTAAAAACCGTTATGGCTCAAAATAAGACAGATTGAGTCGAACTGTTCTTTGTCGTTTATGGAATTGGCGTCATTAATTACTTGAAAGAAGGATGCCGCTTTTGTGGCGCTATATTCGTCTGAAGTGTAACCGGTTATGGCGACTCCGGTTGATGATGTTTCCACCGAATCCATTTTTATGGTGGAGAGTTGTAAACTGAAGGTGTCCACTATGGCTGTATAGGTATCCGTAGTCACAAATCCGTCACCAATAGAAAGGTCCCCCTCCGAGCAGGATGGTGTGAGGGGGACCAAGGTCAACAGAAGTATTATGCTTAAGAAAGGCTGTATGTCTTTATCGATGAGGCGAATTTGTTGCATCATTGCTGTTGAATAAAATGAAATAAGTTTTTATGGTTATGGGAAATTTTGTTCTAAAATCTGTTCCCACCGATTAGGTCACGAATGTAGATAAGAGACACGGGAAGGAATTTTTTTTTCAACAAAAGGATCGTGAGATTCAGCCAACCATCTATTTATTTCTATGAAAAGCTGCTTTTTTCGTTGGCAGATAAAATCGTTGTGTTGTGATACCAAAATGAGGTGTTGATTGAAAAAAAATGCATTTGGCGGCCAAGGCCACTTTATTTGCTTTTTCAGATCAACAAATAATTGAAACGAAAAAAATGGAAACAAAAAATGTAAGTAGGAAGATAACAGGGTTATTTTGGCTGTCTCTTTTGGCCATTTTGGTCACATTAAATGGTTGTGACGACGACGATGATGATGAATTATGGGGTAATTGGGTTGAACTGGGTGCTTTCGAAGGGTTGCCCCGAACCGATGCCGTCGTTTTTGTAATTGGGGATTATGCCTACGTGGGCACCGGGTATAATGGTGAAGAGGATGAACGTCTTAGGGATTTTTGGCGGTACGACCCCCAATACGATACCTGGAAAGAGATGGCCTCTTTGCCCGATGAAGCCCCTGCTCGGAATGGTGCCGTGGCTTTTGCCGCCGACGGAAAAGGATATGTGGGAACCGGATTTGACGATGATGAGAATAAGTTAAAAGACTTTTGGGAGTTCGATCCCAGCGAGGGGGAGAATGGAAGCTGGACTAGAATCCCTGATTTCCCCGGTTCGGGAAGATATGCTGCCGTGGCTTTTGGTATCAATGATAAAGGATATGTGGGATCCGGATACGACGGAAACCGCCTGAAGGACTTTTATCAATATGATCCGGCTAGCGGGCAATGGACTCAAAAAACCAGTATTGGAGGCTCTAAACGACGGGATGCAGTGGCCTTTGTTTTAAATGGAAAAGGATATGTTTTTACGGGTGTTGACAACAGTGATTATGTTACCGATGCCTGGGTTTATGATCCCGACACCGATGTCTGGACCGAATTAAAGGAAATTACCAGTGGTACCAATGATGATGAAAGTTATGATGATGATTACAGCATCGTAGGTTCCAAAGGGGTTGCCTTTACCCTCAATGGATTGGCTTATATCACCACCGGCGGAACCGGTTATGCAGGAAATCGTACCTGGGAATATGATCCCTCCACAGACCTTTGGGAAGAGAAATCCAACTTTGAAGGAGCTTCCCGAACCGATGCCGTGGCATTTTCCATCAATAATCAGGCTTTTGTGGCAACCGGGAACAGCTCGGGATACTACTTCGACGACGTTTGGACCTTTTATCCTGACGAGGAACAGGATGATAACGATTAATTTTAAGTGTGATCGCTTCATTTCAGATCAGATCTCCTCAATTTGGAAATGGCTTTGATCCTACATTTCCCTACGGGGATTTTGAACAAATACCATTTTTTAGAGGATATATCACCGGATAAGTTTTATTTTTGAAGAATGACAAAAAGAGGTTGGAAAGAATTTTTAGCTGTAATTGGCAGGGAATGGCAAAGACTTGGCCGGTGGCATATCCTTCTTTGGGTGGGCTATTCCATTGTGTTTTTTTATGGGCCTGCCATTTTTTTTGATACCCAAACGGCCATTATTCTTACCATTCGGACGTTGGGGATTAATTCTCTGATATTTTATGTCAATATTTTAATTCTTCTTCCTCTTTTGATGGGGAGAAATAAATTGAAGGGTTATATTGTTTCCTTGGTTGTTTTTTTAAGTTTCCTCTCGTTTATTTATCATATCACCGATCCCATCAAACCTGAAACTTGGGAGCAATTGAGGGTGCGTAAGGTATGGGTGCCCAATGAAACACCACCGCATCCCGTTTTGGAAATGCCAGGGGATAGCCTTTCTTTTGAAGGGAGAAACATTGAATTAAGCCGCCGCAGCCGTGATCCACGGCCCAAGGGAGAACTCTTCCCACGTCGGGTCATTTTTGGTGCGCTCCCCTTTCTGGGAATGTTTTTCTTAAGTACTTTGTTTTGGATCTTTTTGGAGGCCAAGCGTAAGGAAAAGGAACAACTCTCCTTAACCAACCAGAATCTGGAGACCGAGATGAAATTTCTGAAATCTCAGATGAATCCTCATTTTCTGTTTAATGCACTTAATAATATCTATTCATTGTCTCAACAGGGAAATCCCAACACTTCGAAGCTTATACTCAAACTCTCTTCCATGTTGAGGTACATCTTGTATGAAACCGATGACAAGAAAATTCCTATCGGAAGGGAAGTGGATTATATCCTCGACTATGTGGAGTTTCAAAAAATAAAGCTGGAAGAGGAACCAAATCTGGAAATTGATTTCACTCAAATTGATCGGGATAGACGCATCGAACCCATGCTTATCTTTCCCTTCGTGGAAAATGCCTTTAAACATGGAAATATCGATAACACGAAAAAAGGGCGTATCGTGATGAGGTTGCAGGATCAAGATGGTTGTCTCTCTTTTTTCATTTTAAATACGAAACCGAGAGGGCATGTATCCAAAGATCAATCCAAAGGCATTGGAATAGAAAATGTGAAAAAGCGACTTTCTTTCCTATATAAAGGAAAATACCGGTTAAATATTGCCGACAAACCGGATGTTTTTGAAGTTCAACTGGAAATAGATACCTGATGACGATCCGATGTGTTATTATTGATGATGAATTTCCTGCCCGATCACTTTTGAAAGATTATATTTCAAAATTTCCGCATCTGGAGCTGGCTGGAACCTTTAAATCACCCCTCGAAGCGTTACCTTTACTTCAGAGTGGGCCAATAGATCTGGCCTTCCTGGATATCCAAATGCCTGAAATATCAGGAATGGATTTCCTCAAAGCGTTTCATTTAAAAAATATCCTTGTTGTTATCACTTCTGCTTATCCCCAATATGCGCTGGAAGGTTATGAGCTGGATGTGATCGATTATCTGTTGAAGCCGTTCTCTTTTGAGCGATTTGTGCAATCGGTGCAGAAGGCCGGTGACCGTTTGCTTTCGAAACCTGCCGGTGACAATGCCTCTGCGCAAGCAAAAAGCGCCGAGCCGGAATACATTATTGTAAAAGCTGACCATAAATCTTACCGGGTGGATGTTTCCCATATCTTGTTCATCGAAAGCCTTCGGGAGTATGTGGCCTATCATTGCATTGATCAAAAACTGGTGTCGCTCGATTCGCTGAAAAATCTGATCGAAACGCTGCCAACCGATGAGTTTATTCGGGTGCATAAATCCTATATTGTTAATCGCCGACAGGTGAAGGCTTTGTATGGAAATCAACTCCAAATGCATCATACCGATAAAGTGGTCCCCATCGGACAGTCCTATCGCGACGAAGTCAGAAAAAGTCTCTTCAACCTTTGACCCCAAGCACTTTCTTCTTCCCGCATCATAGAATGAATGCGCTCTTATCTAATTATAAGCGTTAAGCTTATTCCATACGTTGGTCCGTTGTACCAGATCATTTTTATCGGATAGATCAAGTTCTGCCAATTTCAATGCCTTAAGGGATTTGGATTTAATGCTAAGAGGCATAAGGATTCAAAGCCTGATGGGATTTGAATTCAATGCTTAAAGGCATTTAAACGATTTGACTCAATTATCCATCCTCATTCGACCAATAATATTTAAGACCATATCGTCAAATGGCGTTATTGCACCTGAACGCCATTATTCTCCACATCAGGCCTTCCTAAACAATATAGAATGAAACGCCTCGAATGTTGAAGGAATTGAGGTGATGGATGAAAATAATTCTATTCCCATAAAGGGTTTAATAGGTTTGTTTTGTGGAATATATAAAGTGCCGTGGAACGGATTATAGCCATGAAGCAGTTAGACGATTAGGCCTATGGGCCGAAGAGGCAACGAAAAACTATCAACTCCGGCTCTTGCGAGTTCCATCCAACCAATAACTTAAGTAAATTTTATACGGATGAAACAGTTGTTAATTATTGCTTTGCTCTTTATTGGGATGGAAGCAATGTCACAAAATAAAGGATATATGGCAGAGGTTCAGGTCGTGGATTCTGTTAGTGGAAAGGCTCTGTCTCAAGCCAATGTGATTATCCAGAAAAGCGATAATCCCACCCATCGGTTTTTGGGCATCACCGACAGCAAGGGAATTTATAAGGCGGTTCTATCCGAACCGGGAAGTTATCAGTACCGCATTTCTTTTATAGGGTATAAAACCGAAGGGGGAATTTTTAATATATCCTCTTCCCATCAGCAAGCTACCATTCATATGGTGCCTGAGGCTTATAACCTAAAGGAAGTGATGGTTAAAGAATGGGCACCTCCCGTGAAGGTTAGTGGCGATACTGTTGAATTCAGGGCGGAATCTTTTAAAACTCATCAGGATGCCAGTATCGAGGATTTGGTGACCAAGATGCCGGGAATTGTCGTAGAGGATGGAACCGTCAAGGCGCATGGTGAAGAGATTAAAAAGGTGTTGGTCGACGGCAACGAGTTTTTTGGAAGTGACCCCACTATTGCTCTGAAAAACTTGCCGGCCGAAATTATTGAGAAAATTCAGGTGTTTGACAAATTAAGCGATCAGGCTGAATTTTCCGGCTTTGACGATGGCAACAGTGAAAAGACGATGAATGTGATTACCAAACCCTCGCGACGGAATGGCAAATTTGGGAAGACTTTTGCCGGATACGGAACCGATGGTTATTATGAAGCCGGTGGAATGTATAATAAGTTTAACGGCGATCAACGCGTTTCTGTTTTGGCTTCGTTTAATAACGTAAATCGACAGAGTTTCACCAGAGAAGACATGCTAGGAGCCATGTCCGGCGGTGGAGGTGGCCGCGGCCGTGGCAACGGGGGACCTTCCATCGGTGGTTTGAGGGGACCTCTCGATCAGTCTATTCACCTGGGTTCGGGCGGTGGAATCAATCATACCAACGCCTTGGGGGTTAACTATCAAGACAAAATAGGAGAAAAATTAACCGTTAGTGCCAGCTATTTTTTTAATTATATTGACAATGAGAATGAAACCGATACATGGCGTGATTTTTTATATGGGGCCGATTCATTGAAGTATTATACCGAGAATAGCCGGTCAGGCTTTAAAAATTATAATAACCGGCTGAATATGCGGCTCATTTATGAGTTCGACGATAGAAATTCATTGATTTTCCTGCCACAGGTTAGCATTCAAAACAATGATAGTTACAGTTCAAGCGCCAGTACAACCTTAAATGCCGGTGACTTGGTGAACTCATTGGAAACTGATTTGGACCAGGAGAGTGATGGTTTTAGATTTGGAAGTGCGCTCATCTATCGGCATAAATTTAATCGGGACGGACGTACCATATCTTTATCTGTAAACAACAGTTATAATAAGCAGGAGGGGGAACAAAATCAACTTACCAACCAAACCGGCCTGGATGGTTTAACTGTTTCTGATTTGGACCGAAAAACCGACAATACCACCAATAGCATCAATAGCAGGGTTGTTTACACCGAACCGCTGGGGGAAAACAGCCAGTTAATGCTATCCTTTCGCGGCTCACTTTCTGATTCGGAAAATGAGAAGTGGGTGTTTTCAAATGGTCAGTATCGCTCGTCGCTTGATCCCGAACTTTCTAACGTTTTCAACAATACTTTTGAAACCTACTCTTCAGAAGTAGGTTACCGATATGGGAATCGGTTGCTCAACTTTGTGGTGTCTCTGGCCGGAGAAACATCCAATCTGAAATCCACCGGTGAATATCCGGATGTTTACGACCTGGAGAAGTCGTTTACGAGTCTTCGTCCCAGGGTGCGGCTTAACTGGAAACCCGCCGAAGGAAAAAACCTTATGTTGATGTATAGCGCCAACACAAAGGAACCTACGGCCAATCAGCTTCAGGATGTGGTCGATGACAGTGAGCCTTTATTCCTCTCCACCGGGAATCCCGATTTATTACAACAAACCATTCACAACGGAATGGTGCGATACACCAATGTAGATGCTGCCTCCGGCCGAAACTGGGCCTTAATCTTCTTTGTGGAAAACGGCAATGACTATATTATTAATCATACTTATACCGATCCGGAAGCGGTACCTGATCAATATCGCCTGGCCGAGGGAGCTCAGTTAACCATCCCTGAAAACATGGATGGATACTGGGACCTGAAGGTGATTGCTAATTTGGGATTACCCATCCAGTGGTTAAGTAGTAATTTGTCATTGAATACGGATATTGGCTATAATAAACTGCCGGGAATGGTAAATACTGTAACTACAGAAAAAGAGACCTGGTCGTTTAAGCAAGGGGTTCAGTTGTCCAGCAATATTAGCGAAAACATAGATTTTACAATGTTTTGGAATGGGGGATGGGATAAGATTAATTCCTCATTGGAATCGCAGGAAGCCGAATACTATACGCAGACCTCCGGATGTAAACTCAACTGGGTGTTTGGCGACGAATGGGTCATTAATTCAACATTAAATCATTTGTGGTATGTGGGGCTGTCCGAATCGATTGATCCCAACTACACCCTTTTAAATGCCTCTTTTGGCAAGAAAATTTTCAAGGACCGGTCGGGCGAATTAAAGATAGGCGTTTACGACGTGTTGGATGAAAATCAAAGCATTTCCCGAAGTATAACCGAGACCTATGAAGAACAGAGCCGTTCTCTTATTGTGCAGCGATATGCGATGGTCACTTTTACATGGAGTTTCAGAGACTTTTTCGGTCAAAGGATGGGACGCCCCGAGCGCCCCCGACGCCACGACCTAATGGATGGGCCACCCGGTGACCGATCATTTCCCGGAGAAAGATTTTAAGTAACAGGGCCTTTCCTGAAGTTGGGTGGAATTCTTCAATCAATATCGTGAAGCGGATATGTCCATCGTCGGGATTGCGGGGGATGCTCAATTATTTATTTTTTTAGGATCTGTGAAGTCTCTTTATTAGAAAGGGAAAAGGCTGCTTTAACAGGTTGGATAGATCACTAATGTGTCGATGATTTGAGCTTTGAATTGGGGTGCAAATAAAAAGGGCTGTCCGTAAACTCTGGACAGCCCTTTTTAGATTTCAGAGCGATCAGATGTTTATTTCTTTTCGTCTTTGGCTTCTTTTTTACACTCTTTGGAACATTCTTTTTTCTCTGCTTTTTTATCACAAGCTTTTTGCTCTTTGTCGCAGCAGGTTTTTTTCTTATCGCAAGCTTTCTTTTCAGTTTTTTCGGGTTCCTGAATGGCTGCGTCAGACATTACAGGTGCTGCAATAGCCAATGTAAATACCAAAAGAAAGGATAGTGCCAATTTACGTTTCATAGTACTATTGTTTTTAGGTTAATAAATTTTTCAAGCTCCAAACATGTTTAGAATGATTCTTAACAAAGATAGGTTATTGAAATTTCATTCTATGTTAATGAGATGTTAATGTGGGGTAATGGGGGCCCTTTTAGAGATCTGGAATATAGATAGAAAAGCCCGGTTGGTAGGAGGTATGCTGCCGTTTGATGAAAAAGGGGTGGATTGGTGGAGGGGAGATGTAGTTTAGCATTCAAATTATAATTGAAATGTCAATGATGGGACGATTAGTTTATATTACCTCGCTTTTATGGATGTTTCTTTCTGCGCTACCTCTTTATTCCGCGAATGATGAGAATGAGACCGGATGGACGTTGGAAAAGTGCATTGTGTATGCGCTCCAAAACAATATTTCCATTCAAAGTGCGAAAATTGCTATTGATGCTGAAGAGGCCAATCTTTTGGAAGCCAAGAGCAGCAGGCTGCCTTCCCTTAGCGCTTCCACCTCCGTATCGGGAAATAATTCACGCGCTTTTGATAATACCGGCGGTGAGTTTACCAAGGGAGCACAGATTGGTCTGAACACCGATGTGCCAATATATCGGGGTGGGATTATTAATAACAATATAAAAGCCGGAGAAATTGAGTTGGAAAAAGCACGACTGGATGTGGCAGAGGCTCAAAATGATATAGTTTTATCGATTACGCAGGCATGGTTGAATATCCTTTATGCCAGAGAAAATTATCTTTACTATCAGGATGTGGTTGAAACATCGCAGGTCAATCTGGAGCGTTACAAAGCATTGTTTGAGGCAGGAACCATTTCTCGTAAAGACCTGGCTGAGATAGAATCGCAATATGCATCGGACCGATATTCTATGGTTTTGGCAAAGAATGAACTGGATACCCGAATTACCGATTTGAAAACCATGCTCGACCTCTCTTATGATGTTGAATTTAATCCACTTTTTCCTGCGCAGGTTGATGTTCCGAAAGATGAGGTCCCCACATTGGATGCCATCGTTGCTGATGTACTAACCAATCGGCCGGAGATTAAAAACAGTCAATTGTCCGAGGACGTGGCACATCTTGACCTTGCCAACGCCAAAGCAGGATATTTGCCAACCATAAATCTCAATGCTTCGGCCTCCTCATCCTATTCCGATATTTACAATGGGTCGTTGGCAACTCAAATGAACGATCGCTTTACTCAGTATGTGGGACTTTCTGTTAGTGTTCCCATTTTTAGTCGGAACCAGAATAAAGCCAATGTGACCCGCTCAAAGGTGATGATCTATCAGGCTGAGCTAAATGCCCGTGAAACCAAAAATAATCTATTGCAGACGGTAGAGCAGGTTTTTGTGGAAGTAAAAGCTCAACAACAACGCTTCCTGGCTGCACAGGAAAAAGTTAATGCGGCAAAGATTAGTTATGAATATCAGCAGGAGCAGTTTCAATTGGGGCTGTCTAATGCCATTGACCTGCGACAGTCCAAAAATGATTTGCTTAATGCCAATGCAGAACTGATACAGGCCCGCTACTCGGTTCTGCTATATCGCAAGATCCTTGACTTTTACAGAGGATTACCTGTCGTCGCCGAAAACCGCGAGGCCTCTATGGAAGCAAATGACCGTGAAAAGGACTAGCCTGACGGGTTAGCCTTCCGGATAAAGATTGGATGGTTCATGGTCACCCCAATAACGATTTTTTAAAATGTCACGAAACATCATCAATACTATTATGAAGCGTAAATACCTTTTTTTAGGAGCAGCCATTCTGGCTCTGATTGTGGCCATTGTTTTCCTCGTTGGGAGAAAAGGGCCGGAGAACGAAATGAAACCACGTATTCATTTGGTTGAGAAAGGAAATATTATAAACACAGTAACCGCCACCGGGACTGTTGAACCCATAGATCAGGTTGAAGTTGGAACCCAGGTTTCAGGGGTGATCCAAAGCATTTTTGTGGATTACAACGATAAGGTTACCAAAGGGCAGCTGATTGCACAAATTGATGAAAGTGCATTGCGTGCTAGTCTCCTACAGAGAAAGGCCAGTTTGGCTTCGGCAAAAAGCGAACTGGAATATCAGGAGAAAACCTTCAACCGAATAAAAATGCTGTATGAAAAGGAGATGGTTAGCGAGTCGGAATATGATGAAGCCAAATACCTATACAGCAAGGCTAAAGCCTCTGTGGAATCGCTCGAGTCGGAAGTGGAACAGGCACAGGTTAATCTCTCCTATGCAAGGATATATTCACCTATCGACGGAGTTGTTCTCAGTAAAAGTGTGGAAGAAGGGCAAACCGTTGCCGCCAGTTTTAGTACTCCTACCTTATTTGTTATTGCCAGAGATCTGACTCGGATGCAAGTGGAGGCAGATGTGGATGAAGCGGATATCGGTCAGGTAACAGAAGGACAGAGGGTGACCTTCACGGTGGATGCCTTCCCCGATCAGGTATTCGTGGGAGAGGTGACGCAGGTAAGATTGGAGGCCGTGGTAGAGAGCAACGTGGTTACTTATACCGTGATTATTGATGCCCCCAATCCTGATCTGAAATTGAAACCGGGATTGACGGCTGAGGTGACCATTATAACGAAGGAAGCCTCGGATGTGACGGTGGTTCCTGCGGCGGCATTTCAGTTTTCTCCCCGAGAAAATGAGTCGGAAGAGATGGCAATTCCTCAAAGCGCTACTGTCGATAAGAAAAAGGATGATATGGGGGATACGCATAAAAGGGTATGGCTGTGGCAGCATGGCTCTTTAGTGCCGGCGATGGTGGTTACAGGGATAGATGATGGTGTTTTATACGAAATTAGAGAAGGGGTGCTGCCAGGTGATTCAGTCGTAATCGGCATGGACCATTCGCAGAATAATAGTTCTGCCGATACCGCAAAGAGTCCTTTCATGCCCAGTAGACCGGGCGGAGGCAGAAGATAATGCTTCGTTAAAGATTTACCGGAAAACTTCGGTGTTTTTCCCCGAAAGCATATATCGGATCAGCTAAAGAAATGCGACTTAAAGGGTGCCGGCTTTCCCGGTCAAACATGAATTTTTGACAAAACCAAATGATGCAATGAAGCATGAAATCATAAAAATATCGCAGCTAAAAAGAGACTTTATTGTCGGCATAGAGACGGTTCATGCCTTACGAGGTGTTTCTTTTACCGTTGAAGAGGGCGAATTCGTTACCATAATGGGAACCAGTGGATCGGGGAAATCGACTATGCTGAACATTCTTGGTGCTCTGGATAAACCCACATCCGGACATTATTTTCTCGATGGCGTCGATGTGAGCAGTCTGTCCAAAAATGAACTGGCTTTAATCCGGAATCGGAAAATAGGATTTGTTTTTCAGTCATTCAACTTGCTGCCACGTACTTCTGCCCTCGAAAATGTTGAGTTGCCCTTGATGTATAATTCCACTATCCCGTCACGTCAAAGAAAGGAGATGGCTGTTGAAGCCTTGCGGATAGTAGGTTTGGCCAATCGTATGGACCATGCACCCAACCAGCTTTCAGGAGGTCAGCAGCAACGTGTGGCCATTGCCCGCGCCCTGGTCAATGACCCTGTCATGGTTTTGGCTGATGAAGCCACCGGAAACCTTGACAGTAAAACAACTTTGGATATCATGTCTCTTTTTCAGGATCTGAACAGCCAGGGTAAAACCATTGTTTTTGTTACGCACGAACCTGAAATTGCCGAATACAGCAAACGTACGATCGTGTTAAAAGACGGAGAAATTATTGACGATTACGCTAATATTGGTCGTCCGGCCAAAAGCATGAAATCAGAAATATTATAAAAATCATGAATATATTTAATCTTGCAAGGATTGCCCTTAAGGCAATGTTTCGGAATAAGATGCGAACCTTTCTGACCATGCTGGGGATCATCATCGGGGTTACCTCCGTGATCACCATGCTGGCCATAGGCCAGGGATCCAAACAAAGTATTCAGGAACAAATCTCTTCTATGGGTGCCAATATGCTGATGATTCGTCCCGGAAGTGAAGAACGGGGAGGCGTAAGGATTGATCCGTCGTCCATGAAGACATTGGACATGAAGGATATAGAGATCATTAAAAAATATTCTTCTCATATTTCTGCAATCTCCCCTGTGGTAAAAACATCGGGGCAGGCCATTGCCGGCTCCAACAACTGGCCCACCATGATTCAGGGAGTAAACACAGAATTCTTGGATATCAGAAAAATGGAAGTGGTCGATGGCGTCATGTTTAACGATTATCACATAAAAAGTGCCTCCAAAGTTTGTTTATTGGGGCAGACTGTGATCGATGAGTTATTCCCCGATAAAGAAACGGTCATTGGGGAAACGATTCGGTTTGGGAAAATTCCCTTAAAGGTGATAGGAGTATTGGCTGAAAAAGGTGAAAATTCTTTTGGCCAGGATCAGGATGACATTATTCTGGCGCCATATACCACTGTTCAAAAAAGAATTATGGCGATTACCCATATCCAGGATATTTACGCGAGTGCCTCCAGTGAAGCCGATTCTGAAGCAGCAGAAGAGGAAATTACCACTGCATTGAGGGTGTCTCACGACATTGGGGAGGATGAAGAAGATGATTTTGCCGTACGTTCCCAGCAGGAGTTGATTACCACGTTCAGTTCCACCAGTGAAATGCTCACCATTCTGTTGGGTGCCATTGCAGGAATATCTCTGTTGGTGGGTGGAATCGGCATCATGAATATCATGTTTGTTTCGGTAACGGAGCGAACACGAGAGATAGGGCTGCGAATGGCCATAGGAGGGCGAGGAATAGATATTCTGTCGCAGTTTCTGATGGAAGCCATAATTGTGAGCGTGGGCGGTGGCCTTTTAGGGATTTTCCTTGGCTTGGGGGTTTCGTATGGCATCGGCAATTTTTTGAACTGGCCCATTTTGGTGACCGAGCAGTCAATTATTCTTTCATTTCTGGTTTGTGCGGTGGTGGGAATCTTTTTTGGATGGTATCCGGCCCGCAAGGCAGCAGGTCTTGACCCCATCGACGCTTTGCGCTATGAATAAAACGGCCCTAAAATTGTAACAATTAGGCAAACACCCCATATAAACAATAAATGATTAGTTTTATGGGGAGCAAAAACCTGATTGTTATGAATGGCAAAATTAGTTTTTTTCTATTGTTAACGGCTTTTTCGGCTATTCCTTCCTTTGCAATAACCAAAAACCTGTCCGGTTTTAATGATGCAGAACTGGAATATTCGCCCGGCGAAGAATTAATTTATTCACTCAAATATGGTTTTTTAAAAGGAGGTGAGGCAAAGCTGACAGTTACTGATTCTGTCGTTTTGGGAAAGCCGGTCCATCATGTGGTGGCCAGTGGGCGAACTGTTGGACTGGCCGATGCCGTATACAAAGTTCGAGACAGGTATGAAAGTTTTATTGATCCCAAAAGCCAACTTCCGGTCAAAGCCGTCAGAAGCATCCGCGAAGGCGGATATAAGTATTATAACGAGGTGTTCTTTGAGCACCAATTTCCGGATTCTGCTCTGGTAAAAAGTCAAAAATCCGGAGAGCATTGGGTCCCCAAAAATATTCAGGACATTCTCTCTGCTTTTTATTATGCCCGAAAGAATAAATTTAACGATGATCTCGTAGAGGGTGAAGTCATTGAAATCATGACCTATTTCTCTGATGAGTTGTTTCCTCTTCGAATCCGATACCGGGGGATTGATGTGATTGACACCCCGCTTGGTAAGTTGGAATGCTATCTCTTTTCTCCGGTGACAACGGTGGGGCGTGCCTTTAAAACCGAAGAGGATATGCAGGTGTGGATATCCCGCGACGAAAATAGGGTGCCGGTCCGGATACGGTTTCAGCTGAGGGTAGGGGCCTTTACCTGTAATTTGGAACAATTTAGAGGCCTTCGTAAGCCATTCTCGAGTTTTGTGGTGGAATAACCACAATAATTTGGACGTTTAAATTGATTTACACTATTTTTGCACCGCAAAAATAACACATCTAAATTTAATAAGGAATTAAATGGCAACAACTGCAGATTTTAGAAACGGGATGTGCATTGAATTCAACGGGCAACTTTATTTTATCGTCCAGTTTCAGCACGTTAAGCCCGGTAAAGGCCCTGCCTTTGTAAGAACAAAACTGAAAAATGTGGCTACCGGTAAAGTATTAGATAATACCTTTCCTTCGGGACACAAAGTTAACGAAGCACGTGTGGAAAGACGGCCACATCAGTACTTATATAACGACGATCTTGGCTACCATTTCATGAACAGCGAAACATTTGAGCAGATTAATTTGTCCAAAGAGCTTGTAGATAGCCCTCATCTTCTTAAAGAAGGTCTGGAAGTGGAGGTTGTTTACCACGCCGATACCGAGACTCCACTGATGGTTAATCTGCCGCAGTTTATCAATTTCGAGGTAACCTATACCGAACCGGGAGTTCGCGGTGATACTTCTTCTACCAACTCACTTAAACCTGCCACTATAGATACCGGTGCCACCATCATGGTTCCATTATTTGTAAATACAGGTGACAAAATAAAGGTTGATACCCGCGATCAATCTTATGTGGAACGAGTGAAAGAATAAAATAGCCATTTAGTCGTTTGAGTGATCTAATATATCTCAAAATTAAATAGTTAAGATTTATGCCTGTCAGAAGCCGTTACGAGTTTTTGACAGGTTTTTTTGTGGCAAAGAAATCTCTGTGGAATTATTTTGCGAATAGAAGGATTTAATTTCGTACATTTAGCGGGAATGTTTGACAT
This sequence comes from Thermophagus sp. OGC60D27, assembly GCF_052400625.1. Lineage (NCBI taxonomy): Bacteria > Pseudomonadati > Bacteroidota > Bacteroidia > Marinilabiliales > Marinilabiliaceae > Thermophagus > Thermophagus sp. OGC60D27. The sequence goes on along the minus strand of NZ_JBQTGH010000002.1, from coordinate 166,525 downwards.
CAACTCTCCATGATTACGCAGGTTAAAAAGAAGCGGCTACGATTATATAAGGATAGACTCAACATCTTACTGGATATTGCGCAGACAATAAATCAGGACCATTCGGTGGATGATTTGTTGGCAGAATTTGAAATTTTGCTTCGGGAAGAGTTAGAAGTTGGAAAAATACTTGTGTTTACAAACTCGGATGGCCAATGGAAAAATCTGCTGATTTCGGGTGTCTCGGCTGAAGAGGTTGAAAAAATTGACGTAGAGCGTGATCTGCTCCAGTATAAATCGATAGAAAACATTACTCTCTCGCCCCCTGCCTCCTTGCAGGGATTCGATGCTGTTATTCCCCTGTTTCACCGATACCGCGCCATTGGTTATGTTCTTATTGGAGATGTGGAGGAAGAACACCACGGTATTAGTCCTACCATCAAGCATCTTAAGCTCATCCAGATTATTTCCAATCTGATCATTGTTTTTATTGAAAACAAACGGATGCAGGAAGCCGTTCTGGAACAAGAAGCACTCAAAAAAGAGATGGAGGTAGCCTCTAAAATTCAAAATCAGTTGATTCCCAGTACGGAAGATCTTCCCAGTCTGAAAAAGTTGTCACTGCAAGCCTTTTATCATCCGCACTGGGGTGTGGGTGGCGACTATTATGATATCATTCCCTTATCGCGTCACACCATTGGTTTTTGTGTTGCTGATGTTTCGGGGAAAGGGATTTCTGCTGCTCTTTTAATGTCGAACTTTCAGGCGGTTGTTCGCACCCTGTTTACCGCAGGAATTAATATGAAAAAGCTAATTCATCAGTTGAACCAAAGGGTAAACAGTAGTGCCAATAACGAGAAGTTTATCACCCTGTTTATTGGGAAATACAATCTAAGGAGCCGTCGGCTTGTGTATGTGAATGCCGGGCATCTTCCGCCGCTTCTTTTTGATCGTCGTAAATCTCATCTGATTTCACTGGATCAGGGTTGTATCGGACTTGGGATGCTGGATGTTATACCTGCCGTGGAGGTGGGTAAAATAAAAATACCTAAAAATGCCAAACTGATGGCATTTACAGACGGGTTGATAGAATTGGAACGAGATAATGAAGTGCAGTCAGGACTTATGAATATTGAAAAAATTATTACTAATCACAAAAGTATCGAAGCGAATATGGAGGAGGCCAAACAATTGGTGGCATTGCACCTGGAGTCGGGAGCCATATTTGATGATATATCGTTGATTGGTATGGAATTTAAATGACTTCGGGAATTATAATAATTAGTCTGAGATTCCCCCTTTCTTAATCCAGCTTTTTCCAAATTTCAGATATTTTATTACAGTAGGTTCGGATAATCCTCAGATTGTCTTCTCCAACTTCTTTTTTCAATTGCTCTTTGTTGTGTCCCAGACTTTTGTTTAAGATACGTATGTTGATTTTTTTCTGCTCATCCGATAGGTAGGGGTTCTCGTTAATATGTTCTTCGGTGGTACGTAATATTTTCTGCCGATCTGCGTTGAGTGAGTCGTAGTTAAGACAAAACCAGGTTTTGCAAAAAGTTTCCAATGCATCCAGAAGTAGTGCATCGTAGCCGTATTGTTCAAGCAGTTTTTCCCCTTTGGCGTGCAGGGCTGCATCTCGCGGCCAAATATAATAAGCCTCAGATATGGTAATCCCCGCTTCTCTGAGCCGGGAAACCATATGAGGTAGCGTTTCGATAATATGTTTTATTTCTCTGTCGGTTAACCTGTCTTGGCAGTTTGGTTGAGCATTGGTGCCCACCGCTACCAGAAAGACGAACAGGCATACCCTAAATTGATTGAGCATGGCAGAAGTATTTAAAGCATTTGCCTGATTTGTAACGACAAGGTAATAAATTATCTCATATTGTCGGCTTTAGAAACCATTTTGTCGATGTCTTCTACCTTGAAGTCCCCGTAAAATGAAAGCATAAAGAGATTCTCTTCATTGTAGTTAACGACATGACATTCTTTTATTTTTTTGCCCGAACGAATGACAAATACTTTATTATCCTCATCAAATTCCGAGTCCTTAATTTCCTTAAAGGGACGGCCATTTAGCGTCCTTACAACGGCCTTTATGGAAGAGGCTGCTTTATCCTTACGACATACCATAAGTTTTACTTTTTGCAGTGGTCCCGACACTTGCTTGGATTCTTCATCCACCACCATATCCACCAGATCAATAATATCTTTTGACAAGGAGAGAATGGTTACGCCATCGGCTCCTTCCAAACCGGCATATAATTTTTCTGATGAGGTGAGTTGGGCTGTGAGGGGGGATATTGTTGCCCCCAAAATACATAGTGCTAATAAAATCTTTTTCATCCGTGTAAATTTTAGTTAAGTAATTGGTCGAATGGAACGCCCATGACTAGGTTGTTTACATTGTCTTTTGTGACAGCCACCTTTGTCATCGTTGTTCCATTTCATTACCTTTTGGTTGTAGGCGTCCGAATTTTTCGGAAACCGGCATCAATAATCGGTTAGATCATCTGTTCGACAATGATCTATTGTATTAAGTATTTGAATTCATCCGACAGGATAACTTCTTTGTCTTCAGGGATCTTAATGGAGACATCTACCGACTGTCCACGTATCATTCCCGGCCTTTGAATGCTGAAATAGCGGTCGAGTAACAGAAGTGAATCATCCTGCAGAAAAAAATATTCAATCAATTCTGAATTTTTGAGTGCCTCTTCCGAGGTGCTGCCCCTTGATGTTTTTCTTATTGAGATTTCAAATTTATCTTGATTTCTGAGCAGATTAATGTTGGGTGTGCCAATCATGACCAATCCTGCCGGTTGCTTTTTTAACGTGAAGTTGTTGTTGCTAAATATTTGTTCTCCATCTCCCAATTTTAAGGAATTTGCCGACGGTTGGATATAAATGGTATCCGAACTCGGCAGTTCAAGTAAATTACGTTCTTCTATCTCCATTTTGTCGGAATATTCGGAGGCTATTTCTATGGCTGAGTAACTGATGAGCCCGATTCCAATGATCCACAATATAAGGGAAGTTATCAGAATGGCTGTAGCCCCTTTTTTAAATCTAAAAACAAGAAATAAACCAAGATAAAATAATACCAACAGAGGCATGCCCACCGTCAGAAGTATTCCGGTTACTGCCACCATATGATGGCCAGGTAACAAGAACAAATGCTCAATGTCAGACAGCCATACATCCTGCGTGAAGAAATTCTCAAAGATTAGATCGGTCAATGCAAAGGTCATAATTAATCCGGTTAGCGACACAAATGAAATAATGATCAAAATGATGCCGATAATAATGGATACTATGCGAAAAGCACCTTCCATTAAATGGGTTTCTTTTCTTTTACCTGTTTGACGGTATTTTAAAAATTCGGGTCTGGAGGTTGCCCGGCTCATCATGATGCGTTGTTGTAATGTAACGGCTTTAGGAATAGCAATCCATAGGATAATATAACCCAATATGGAAGAACCATAAAAAAGAGCGGCCAGAACAAATAATAAGCGAAAGATAAGGGGATCGACTCCAAAGTAATATCCCATACCACTGCAGACCCCACCCAAAACCCGATTGTCGGGATCACGAAATAGTTGTTTTCTTTGATAGGGTTCGCGGGAGGTGTTGAATTCATTTGTTTCGTCCGGGTCGGAGGGGGTTTCATAGTCCCCCGGATCGCCCAGTGTTTTAATGACCTCTTCCACGTTGTCAATGGTAACAGAAGATGTGGCATCAGGATGAACACTCCTGAAAATCTCGGCAATACGCAGGTTGATGTCTTCAAATGTTTCCTGGGCTTCTTCGGTGTTGCCAAGTTTGGCCTTCACTTGTTCCAGATAGGTGTTGAGGCGCTCATAGGCATCCTCGTCCATGCTAAAGGCGTGGCCAGCCAAGTTTATATGTATTGTTTTTTTCATGGTCAAAAATTTGCTGGTGGTTTTAATTCAATGATAATTGCAGGAAGGCTTGAGCCGTGTTCTGAATTCAAAAATGTGGGATGAGCCAATGTGGCCAGATGAATAGCCCCATGATTTTAAACATAAAAGCCGCAACCAAGGCGATTACGATTAATATCAGAAATCCTTTCATGGCAGTACGGAACGCCAGGCCCAGCAATAGGAGAATTAATATCAGAGGAAAAATACCTGAAAACCCAAACAGTGCAAAAGGAAAATTGAAATGAAAGCCTGGTGTCCAGCCCATATTAAATGGCACGTTGATGATGTTGGCAACCAGAATGATGCCTATGACTGCAGAGGCAATAATCAGTGCTGTGCGGTCGCGTTTCTGAATGCGGGAAAGGTAATCTTCCCCCTTTCGATAGGCATTCGATTTCTGGAATTTGCTTTTTACCTTATAGTATTCATCCCGTATATTTTTTTCAATATTGGAAATGTTTACATCATGTCCTTGCATCTCGAGTCGTTGAGCCGCCGTAAGGGCAGGAGGGATGGCAATCCAAAGGATGATGTAGATGGGAATGATGGCACCAAAGCTGAGAAAGGGCAATACCGCAAACAGTACTCTAACAAATACCCGGTCGATGTTAAAATAGGCAGCAATGCCAGAACATACGCCTCCAATGACGCGGTCTTCCACATCTCGATAAAGGCGACGGCGCGGGGGCGGCGTTGAGTGGAACGTTTCAGATTTTTGCTCCTTGTTTTGATCGTCTGAACTCTCTTCCGAGAAATCTTCCGGCTGCCCCATGATGGCAATGATTTCTTCTACCATCGGCATGGTAATGACAGAGGTCGTTGGGTTTATTTTTTCTTCAAACAGTTCTCTGATACGAGCTTCAATGTCGGCATATATTTCCCGGCCGCTCTCTTTGTATTGCGACCACACTTCCAACTTTTTGAGATAATCGTCCAGGCGTGCAAAGGCGTCTTCGTCAATATAGAATGAATGCCCCGATATGTTAATGGTTACTACTTTCTTCATTGTTGTGTTTTTTTGCATTTATGGATTGAACGGAATCTACTAACTCTTTCCATGATTTGTCAAGTTCCTTCAGGAATTCCTGACCTCGATCGGTCAGTTCGTAATATTTTCTGGGAGGTCCCTGTGTCGACTCTTCCCATCGGTAGGAGAGAAGACCGGCATTTTTAAGCCTCGTAAGAAGGGGGTAAAGGGTCCCTTCCACGACGATGATACGTGCTTCCTTCATGTCTTTGATGATATCAGAAGCGTACGCATCCCCTCTGGAGAGCACCGAAAGGATGCAATATTCCAGCACTCCTTTGCGCATCTGGGCTTTTGCGTTTTCTATCTTCATAATTTTATTTTTTAAAACGGAAGACCAATCATAAAGGCTGTGGCCTCCTGGTTCGATTCTTCCTGGTCCGAATCATTTTCGGAACCATGTTCAACATCTTTTTCTGTTTTTTCGGTAATGCCTGAAGGATTGTCCTTCCCTCCGGAAATGGGTTGTTGTTGCTTGCCTGTCAACACGGATAAGAAGCAAATGCCGGACACAGCAACTATCATTGCCCATCTCTCTTTGGTGATTGGTTGGCTTTTCTTCATTTCCTTTCAGTTGTTTTACCTTTTGTTTGTTGGCTTTTGAGGATTGCTTAATAATGGTTTGTGTCCCGTTTTAAATATCAGTTATTCGATTCAGGGAGACCATTCCGGATGAATGCTATCCTTTTTTGATTTACATACAATACCTTTCAATACCATGAAAGGGGTTATGCAAATATATGGTAAAAAATTAGTACTATGCAATACAAAGTAATGTTTTTTTTCAATAACCGTCGAAAGAGCCAATTTTACTGGACATTTAAAGAGTTGAGATTGAAATAATCGTTACAAAGGGCAACTGTATTTATCTTATTTACATTATTTTTATGCGGAAAACAGATGAGAAACTCAAATTTGAAATAAGAAAGATCAGGAAAATCGACCATAAGAACATGTATTTGATATTGGTCGGGATCGTTTTATTCAACCATTTACTCAAGTGCTTTTTATAAGTGTGGAGTAAGGTCGGTTGCATTATGAATTGATTATTGCTTTCAAAAAAGTTTTTACTATGAGGAAAATTCTCTTTCTTTCATTGCTTCTCATCATGCCTCTGTTCAGCATGCATGGAAGCCATTCACCATCAACAAATAAATTGTGGTATAACCAACCAGCTGGCCAATGGGTGGAGGCACTACCTATTGGAAACGGCCGGATGGGTGCCATGATATTTGGCACTGTTCAGCAGGAACGGATCCAGCTGAACGAAGAGAGTGTCTGGACAAAACGTGGTGAGTATACCGACAAGCCAAATGGGCACCAACATATTAAAGAGATCCGGAATTTGCTTTTTTCAGGAGAATATGAAGAAGCCGAAACGCTCATCCGGAAATATATTTTGAGCCAACGGATGCCAAGTAACACCAATACCTACCAAACGCTTGGTGATTTAATGCTCTCCTTTGATGATCATGCTGCTTTTAGCAGTTATTGCAGAGAGTTGGACCTGGAACAGGCGGTCGCTTCCGTTTCCTATCAATCCAATGGGGTTCAATATAAGCGAGAATATTTTTCCTCTCATCCGGCCAATGCCACCATCATCCGACTAACTGCTGATCAGCCGGGTAAAATTACCTTTGCGGCGCAATTGAGCCGACCGGGGGAAGGAGAGAACGTTTTTGTGAAAGGCAGTGATTTAGTTATGCGTCAGAAGGTCGATGATAGGGACGGGGTAACCTTTGAAACCAGGGTTCGTGTCTATGCTGAAGGAGGGACGGTAGAATCAGAAGGAGGTATTATTAAGGTATCAGGATCCGATGAGGTGATGCTGATACAGGTGGCTGCTACCGATTTCCGCGGGGATGATCCCACAGAACTTTGCCATACCTATTTGGACAATATCGACGGAAAGGATTTTGAGCGTCTTAAGGCAGAACACCTGAACGATTACCAAAGCCTTTTCAATCGGGTGTCCATAGATCTGGGGGGGTCGGATGCCGTCTATTTCCCCACTGATGAGCGGTTGCATGCGCTCAGAAAAGGGGCACAGGATCCGGCGCTTTTTGCCCTCTATTACCAGTTTGGACGCTATTTGCTCATCTCTTCGTCGCGCCCGGGGACTCTTCCTGCCAATCTGCAGGGGTTATGGGAAGGAACGCTTACGCCCCCCTGGAATGCAGATTACCATATCAACATCAACCTTCAAATGAATTATTGGCCTGCTGAGGTGACCAACCTTTCAGAATGTCATCTTCCGTTCCTTAATTTTATTGGACAATTGCGCGAAAACGGTCGGAAAACGGCCGCAACGCTTTATGGGGCCAGAGGCTTCACAGCCCATCATACCACCGATGCATGGCTTTTTACAACCGCCCAGGGACAGCCCAAATGGGGCATGTGGCCGATGGGTGCAGCCTGGTCTGCTACTCATTTCTGGGAACATTTTCTTTTTACCGGTGATACGGCTTTTCTGAAGAATTATGGCTATGATGTGATGAAAGAAGCGGCTCTTTTTCTGTCAGATTTTCTGGTAAAAGATCCTTCTACCGGATTGCTTGTTTCAGGGCCATCGATGTCGCCCGAAAACACCTTTATTACTCCTAAAGGAAATCATGCCTCGGTCGTTATGGGGCCATCCATGGATCATCAGATCATCTATCATTTGTTTTCTGCCGTGATCAATGCTGCTAAAGTAATAGATGCTGAAGATCGTTTTACCAGAAAAATCCAACGCCAACTGTCACAGCTGACGCCCCCTGAAATTGGGCACGACGGTCGCATTCTGGAATGGTCCGAAGAGCTTAAAGAGGCAGAACCCGGCCACCGACACATGTCGCATCTATATGGTTTGTTCCCTTCCAATCAGTTTACATGGGAACATACGCCCGAATTGATGGAGGCCGCCCGAAAAGTGATTGAAGAACGACTTAGAAATGGCGGTGGCCATACCGGCTGGAGCCGAGCATGGATGGTTAATTTTTATGCCCGACTTAAAGATGGTGATGAGGCCTACAAGAACATGAGGGCTCTTCTTACAAAATCTACTCATCCCAACCTTTTTGATAACCACCCTCCTTTTCAGATCGATGGTAACTTCGGGGGTACTTCCGGGATGACTGAAATGCTGCTGCAATCCCATCAGGGATATATTGAACTGCTGCCGGCGCTGCCCAATGCATGGGGAAAGGGATCGATCACAGGGGTGAAAGCCAGAGGCGGATATACCGTTAATATCTTTTGGGACAATAATCGACTGGTAAAGGCAGAAATTTCTTCGGCGGCAGATGCCGAAACGAAAGTGCTTTATAAGGATAAAATATTGATGCTGTCGATGAAAAAAGGGGAAACCAGAGTCCTTGATGTAAATGAGTTTTTAGGGGCAACAGCCAACAACTAAATGGAGGGGTAACATGCCTAACGTTCCGGAACATTCAGCTTGCAGATTGAAATATCCGTAGAAAAAAAATCCCGTCACATTTTAAGTGGCGGGATTTTTTTAGGGATTATCATCCTATTCTGCCTTTTGCAGCCAGCTTTGAACCAATGCTTTGTTTTGTTCTATCCAGGCTTTGGCAGCGGCGTCTTTGTTGTCGGCGCCATCTTCCATCTTCGCCAGCAAATCGGCTATCTGGGCATCCGTTAAATGGAAATTGGAAAAATAGTTGGCAGCAAATGGGTCATCTTCCTTAAATCCTTTTCTGGCATAAGTTTCAACATGCTCTGTTTCGCCATACACCTTCCGTGGGTCGTCCAGAAATTTTAGCTCGAAACGGCCAAACTTCCAGTGTGGGGCCCAGCCGGTAACTACAATCCATTCCTTATTTTTGATGGCTTTTGACAGTTCGGTGAGCATGGCGATGCCTGATGAATTCATTTGTTCCAAATTCAGGTTGTATTCTTCAATGGCCAAATCGGTTTTGGCGGTAATGCCGGCCCCCTTCTCAATGCCAATGATTTTTCTATCAAACCGGTCGGCCACACTGTTCAATTCTTCGATGGAACTGATGGTTACATAAGTTGGGACCACCAGTCCTATCCTTGCCTGGTCGATATTGGTTCCCAGGCTTTCGAGCTTATCGCCAAATTTGGCTACCTTTTCTTTGTGGGTAACGGGTAGCCAGGCATCCATGAATACGTCGATGTCACCGTTTGCCAGTGAGGCAAACACCAGGTCGACGGCCGCTCTTTTTAAGTTTACTGAATAGCCTTCGGTTTCCAGAATGCTTTTTGTCAGGTAGGTCATGGCAACGCCTTCGGCCCAACCGTCCACATAGGCCAGGGTAATTTCTTTGGAGGCTTCACCTGTTTTTTTCTGTGAAGAATGGCAACTGCTTATTGCCACTATTAGTACTGCTAAGAATAGATTTTTTAATCTCATGAGTATCGTGTTTATTTTTTAGAAATTGGTTTCAGAATGATTGGTGTACAGTGGGGTGATTCTTTTGTGACACCCACCATTCAATCTTTTTGTTTTTTCCGGAAGAGGAATTTTATTTTATTCATGCTTCCATGGTTGTCTTTTTTGCTAAACGACTGAGTGATGCGGTCGAGGATGATGGCCAGGATGACTACGGCAAACCCGCTTTCGAAGCCCAGACCAATATCCAGGTTGTTGATGCCTTCCAGCACTTTTTCGCCTAATCCGCCGGCAGCAATCATGCCGGCAATTACGACCATGGAAAGAGCCATCATAATGGTTTGGTTGACGCCGGTAAAGATGGTTTTGGTGGCCAATGGCAGTTCTATTTTAAACAATATTTGCCGGTTTGTGGCTCCGAAGGCTCTGGCGGCTTCAACCACATCTTGAGGGACCTGCTGTATGCCCAGGGTTGTCAGCCTTACCGCCGGCGGCATGGCAAAAATAACCGTGGCAAAAGCACCCGGAAGCTTGCCGATACTGAAGAACAAAACTGCCGGAATGAGATAAACAAACGCCGGCATGGTTTGCATGAAGTCAAGGATGGGGCGCACCACCTTGTTGACATTGGCATTTTTTGCCGCCCAGATACCCAGAGGAATGGCCTGTACTAGGGCAATAATGGTGGATACAAATATCAGGGCAAGGGTTTCTATCGTTTCAACCCAAAAGCCCAACAGATAGATGAGGGTTAACCCCAGCGCGGTGAAGACCGCCCCTCCACGTCCTACTTTAAAATAGGCCAGAAGGGCAAACAACGCGATGAAAAGGTAAAACGGGATGCCCAACATTAACCATTCAAATCCTTCAATAAAGCCATTGCCCACATTCTTGATGAAGTCAAATAACCCATCAAGGTTTTCTGTCAGCCAGATGACTACCGTCTCAATGTATTTTCCTATATCAATGATTTTTTCCATGGTTATTGTTCTTTTGCTTGTTCCTTAAGTTCTACAATTTCTTGCTTATCAAAGCGGGTGGCTTCAATGACCAAAGAAGTTTGGCTGACGATACCCAACAGTTTGCCCTGTTCTTTTTCCACCACGGCAATGGGCGATTTGGTGTTGGTGATTAAAGGAAGCATTTCTTCTACGGTGTATTCTTTGTACACGCTGGGACATTCTGTGGTGATAAAGTCTTCGATGGTCGTTTTATTTTGTTTGACTGCTTCCAGCACCCGAGGCAGCCAGATAAAACCCAGAAAAATACGGTGTTTATTTACGACCGGCAATACTTCGACCGACAGTTTATTCATCTTGCGGATGATCTGCTCAGGTCCTTCTTTTTCAGCTTGAACCAACGTAGGTTTACGGGACATTAAGCTTCCGGCCGTAATAATAGATTTTCGGTCCACCTTTTCTACGAATGCTTCCACGTATTCGCTGGCAGGATTTTTAAGAATTTCTTCGGCCGTTCCTATTTGTTCTATAAAACCATCTTTCATGATGGCGATTCTGTCGCCTATTTTAATCGCTTCATCCAAATCGTGGGTGATGAAGACGATGGTCTTATGCAGTTTGTCCTGTATGTCGAGTAATTCATCCTGCATGTCCGATTTAATTAACGGGTCGAGTGCCGAAAAGGCCTCATCCATTAACAATACTTCGGGGTTGTTGGCCAATGCGCGTGCCAGGCCCACTCGTTGTTGCATCCCTCCCGAAAGTTGTGATGGTTTTTGTGCTTCAAAACCTTTCAGTCCCACCGTTTCTAAAGCTTCTTGCGCTTTTTGCAACCGCGATTCTTTGGATTCTCCTCTTATCTCCAGGCCAAAAGCCACATTTTCCAACACAGAACGGTGCGGCAGTAGCCCAAATTTCTGAAAAACCATACTCATTTCGGTGCGCCGGGTATCCAATAATTCTTCGTTCGATTGTTTGGTAATATTCACACCATTGACAATTACATCGCCCGTGGTGGGTTCAATAAGCCTGTTTAAGCAACGAAGCAACGTTGACTTTCCACTTCCCGACAGGCCCATTATAACGAATACCTCCCCGGTATTAATGCGAAAGCTGGCATTGTTAACCCCTACGGTGCATCTTGTTTTTTTCAGTATCTCTTCTTTGCTGCTACCTTGTTCCAGCATTTTTAAGGCCTGATGTTTGTTTTTGCCAAATATGACGGTCAGGTCCTTAACTTCTATCTTTATGGTGTCTGTTGACATTTTTATTTTGTTTGGTTCCTAAATGATGGCTCATACACCTCGTTTAAAAATAATAGCCGATGTTAATGTTGAATCGGGTTTCCCATTCCAGCTCTTTCATGGGCACAGGAGTACCTTGTAAATTCTCATCATCAGTATAATATTTTGAGTCAGCATCCGGGCTGTACAATTGTCCTTTTCCCAGACCGGTACCAAAGGAAGGGGTTAACCAGGGTTGATTTTTCCCCATGGCAAAATCCACATAAGTATAGATATTACCTGCCGTAATCATAAAGCCGGGAATTAAATGCTGCATATCCACAAAGCTTTTTTCCAGTTTATCGGTATAGGTGTAATCGATATAAGTCTGAACGCTGCTGATGGGCCCAAACTCCACCGGAATGGTATAACCTAAGCCGGCCACATACATAGTGGCTTCCGTGGCTACCTGATAGGGTGAACCATAGGCCCCCATCTGAATGGTCTTGAGGTCTTCACCCGAGTTATCCCTGGCGGTGTAATCGTAATAAATCACTTCACCTTTAAAATTGAATCCTGAAACATCAGCTACCACATGTGCGGCGAAGGCTTTGGAAGTGGTCGATTCATTTAACACACTGTTATAGATGCCCCCCAGCTGACCGCTAAGACCCAATTCAAGGTTTGCATTAAGATGGTAGGCAGCCCGCAGATTGAATTGATTCAGTTCCCGATTGGATGCGTCATCAGCAGGTACAAAGTCGTAAGAATAGCGGCCCGGACCGGAGTTGCCAAACGTAACGAGGCCGTCGTTGGAGGGTCCTTCGGGTTCAGCTTGTCTGAAGTAGGCAAGGCTCAGATCTAAATTTTCTATGCTCGAAATGTCGAACTTTATTCCCATATCGTAGTCATCTTCCAGACCTGCGTAGTAGGGGGCCTGAAACCACCAGGAATGCGAAGCATAAGGCGTTATGCCAAAGGGCACCTGACTGACGCCCAATTTCATATAAACGTCGTCGGATATGGCATAACCTAACCAACCATGCTTCATAAAATGGGTCCCGAATGTAGGATAGAAGCGATATTCAAAATTCAGATCCACACCTTTGGTGCGGGCGGTGACGTTTAACCGCCAGGTGTCGATGGTGGCTTCGGGTTGGGTTTTCCCCTTCACCCAGCTTTTATTATAGATGTTGAACCTGACGGCTCCGCCAAATTTTACAAAGTCTTCTTTTTCTGATTTTTCGTCTTGTGCCATAGTGTTTTGTGCAAAAAACAATATGGCCCCAAAGGCTAATAAGATTCTTTTTAACTGCATTTATTTGAATTTTTAATAATGAAATGAGCCTGACCAACTTAAGTTTGTCACAATTAGAATATGTATAATCTTACGGTCATGCGAGTTCCATTCGCCCAATTCTTAAATAAATTCTATACGAATGAATACGCTTGACAAAAGCATCAGAAAAGACTATCAACAATCGGAGCCGGATCTATGTATAAAGCCGGAATAAATTGAATAGGTAGTTGATAATATTTGTTTCGATGCAAGCAGATTTTCCTGCAAAGGTAATGGATTAAGATGAGGATGAAAAAGTTTAAGGGTTTATTATAATTAATTTCCGATAATTTAATTGTTGATTTTTAGTTTTTTTATGCAATACGACAGTAAAAATATTTTCAGATAAATTGATTTTAATCGTCAGATTGTGAGGTTTATATGGTTGTTTGTTTTGAGGCGAATATTTCAGATGGTACGGTATCGCTTAAAGCAAGAATGGCACTTTGTTATTGTCCGGTTTGAATCGGGAGTCAAAAAAACGGGTTGGAATTGCGATTTTTATCTTCTGCCTGTGTGGATCCGACGAGGTTGCGTTATTTAATCGGCTATTGATAAAAAAAGGTCTACTTCTGCATGATTCCAATCTTTGCTTCGTTCATCGTAAACTTCAAAGTCGAAGGCAAATTTTCGGTTCATGTTTGAATTCCATATTTTCTTCCAGGTGTCTGCAATGCAATGCGGCATGACACCTTTTGCCGTAAACTTTTGGTACTGCCGGGCCGGGATTATTAATTGGTCCAAATCGTGAGGCACATCGGTGTTTTCAGCAACTTTACACCCTATGAAATATGAAAATGGCGATGTTTCGTCGCTTTCATAATCATAATAGACCGCATAAATTTCGTCGGATAATTTTTCCGGAATTCTTTCGGAAATTTTCTCCGTTTGAAATTTTTGCCATAAATAGCCGCAATCTTTGCCCGATTGGTTATTCTCATTGGTGGTTTTCCCTTTTAGTTTTAACCCTACAAGTTTGAATTTATCTATTTTCACGACCATGAATGAAGCATATTTTAATGTGTCATAACGCCCGGAATGGTATTGGAATTGTTTAAAGGATAAAACATTTAAAGATGGAAAAGGTTTTTCCGGGTGGGCATTTAAATAAGAGTGAATCCTAAACTAAGAAGCAGTTAAAACGAATGCCTATTTCTTCCATAAATTAGAAGGTGTTTTATTTTTTTGTCAACATTCTGTCATTTCCCCATTTTGCCGGGTTGTTGATGATATAATTGGAAATATTTTCGAATGATTTTTCGTTCCGAATGATGTGTTCGTAAAATCGGGGTTGCCAGGCAAAATCAAAATGCCATGAACGTGGTTGGGCATCACCACATATGCCCCCAATTCCACGTTTTGGGCGTGGTTTTTAATTTCATGCCACAATATATCGGCAATAATGCCGACGGGCGATAATTTCATTTTTCCTGAAACCACCTCCCCAAAAAAACAGCGCCTTTGATGGGTGCAAATGGTCACAAAACAGGCAGCATTCCAACTATAGTCCCAATTTTGCAAACGCATGGATTTATTCCGGTATTTACCTCTGTATTTATCCTTCATAAATCCCTGTTGTTATGGGGTGTTATGCCATTTCTGACGGACTGGATATCGAAATTAAAAAGAAATACGGGGTTTGGCAAGAAATAATCTGATGGCTTTTCTCTGAAAAAGCGTAAAGGCGTGAATTGGGGAATCGGCTTTTCGCTTCTTCCTGCAGTTTGCAGCGCGTCAGCAAAGGTTTTAGATTTGTTCCTGCACACTGCAGCACGTCAGCAAACGTTTAAGATTTGTTCCTGCAGCACGCAGCGCCTCGGTCGAAGCTGTGGATTTGCTCCTGCACGCTGCAGCGCGTCAGCTAACGTTTAAGATTTGTTCCTGCACGTTGCAGCGCCTCGGAAAATTTTCTGAAAACGTCCTGCACGTTGCAGCGCCTTGGAAAAAATTCTGAAAAACGTCCTGCACACTGCAGCGTCCCGGAAAAAATTCTGAAAACGTCCTGCACATTGCAGCGTCCCGGAAAATTTTCTGAAAACGTGCTGCACATTGCAGCGCCTCGGAAAAAATTCTGAAAACATGCTGCATGCTGCAGGAACTCAGAAAATATAAGAAAATGGCTTATGCTTTATGTTTGAAATTCTCTTATATATAATGGGAGGATGTCGTTCTCTTTCGGCTTAAGCCGATTTTTTACTTGGTTCTTGTTTTTTGTTTTCCATATGGGCAACCTTGGCAAATTGTAGCGGCGTCATTCCCACTTCCTGTTTAAAGGCGGCGTAGAAAGTAGACTGGGACTTAAACCCGGCTTTCATGCCAATATTTTTCATAGCCAGGTTATCGGGGTTTTCTTTTATTTCCGTCTTGCAATAATTAATACGGTAACGGTTTATGAGGGTCTTGAAATTACAATTGAATTCGCGGTTGATCAACTGCGAAACATAGGTATTATTGGTTCCCAGCTCTTGTGCCAGCGATTCGAGTGATAGCTCGGCTTTTTGATAAATGTGCTCAATATCCAGCAAATGGAGAAGCGAATTCAACATTTTGTTTTCCGAATTATCATGGTGTTCCGGGGCTGATTTTTGCAGGAGACTGTTGATCACTTTTTGTTGATCGTGGGCTAAAATAGATTGCCGATATAATGTTTTGATAGCCTGCTCTTTGGTTTTTTTGTTGGCCAGAACAATAGTAATAATGGTAATGATCATTAACAATAGCACGCCAAGAAAGATTAATAACTGACGTCGGATTTTTAACTTTTGCGCCTGCAAGGCGATGGTGGCATCATTTTGTTTTTTCTCGTATTGAAGCATAAGTTTATTAAATCGTGTATTTTCTTTATTGGAGTCCCATTTTTCTTTGGCATCGAGGTAATATTGCAGGCTGAGCGCGTATTTCTTGTAGTCTTTGGTTGCTTTATACAGTTGGTGTAATTGTTCACCCACCGAGAGTGCCCACCCTTTATTTTGTGAAGAGTCGGCAAAAGCCTGTGCTTCTAAAAGATATTTCTCACTTAATTGGTAATTCTTTTTTGCCAGATGTGCAGATCCCAGATGGAAAAGGATATTGACCATTCCATTATTTCTAGGGAAATTCTTTTTTCGGTACTCATAGCTTTTTTCATAATAAGAAAGAGCCATGTCAATGTCGCCTTTCCGGTAAAAGAAGTTGCCCATATTACTTAGTGCAAAAGTGATGGCATCAGGATTATTGATCTCATAAGCTAATTCCATGGCCTGTTCGAAATAGGATTGAGCCGTATCCCACTCTTGTTTTTCAGCATGGATAATTCCCATATTCTCCAGTCCCTTTCTGATGTTATCAATGCTATTAACCTCACGCGCCAGCGCCAAATGTTTTACTTCCCATTTCATGGCTTCATCGTATCGCTGTACATCACGATACATTCGGCTAATGTCCAGATAGCTGGATACCAGTCGATATTTGTTTTGGAGTTGCTCTGAAAATTCGATGCTTTTGAGCATGTGCTCAAACGCCGGCGGGTATTTAGCACTTCTCCGGTAAGCATAGCTGGTGCGGTTGTGGAAATATTGGCGCCCCTTAATAATGTCATGAGCCTTCAGGATGCTGTCGGCAGACATATATGATTCAATAGCATTTTTGTAGTCTTCAATTTCGATATAATAATCGCCTTTAGCCCCCAGTAAAGCAGCATCCTGAACGGGATCATTCAGTTTTTTTACCACCTTCTCGGCTGAAGCCATATTAGTTTGGTATCTGTCGTAATCAGGAACCCGGGCATCATTGCAGGCGGCACGAATCAGCAGGATCGCCTGCAAGGTATCGGCAGGTTGCAGGTCGACGGCGGCTGTATAGACATAAGATGCGCTGTCGTGCCAAAGACGTTCTTCAAACATCAGACCTTTAATATGAAGAATTTGCGCCCGGGCAAGATCGGACAATTTCAGAGTATCCAGTTTTAAACATTGTTCATAGTAATACTCTAATGAGTCGCGACGAGTACGGTGATTGTTTAATGCTTTCTGATAAATGGCCTGAATTTCGGATTCGGAATCCTTATTCTGTTGACAGGAGGAAAAAGTAATTATTGTAGAAAGGACAAGTAATAAAATAGATAAGTATTTGTTCATGAGTACAATAGGTTGTCGGATAAGTAATGTGTTTTGTTATCCTCTGGTTTAACAAATATGAAACAGACTGGGATTCTTCGAAAACACTCGTGATTTCAATGTTGTGCGAGTCGTGAGAAGGTTGGTTTAAAAAAATCCAACGACCTATTGATGGAGGATTTTTTTAGGTCTGACAAAAGTAAAAAAATATTAAACCCGGGGAAAATAGTTTGGAATTGTTTTTTCATTCTTCCCAAAACTTTAAAAACTATTCCGAAAACTTTAAAACCTAATAAGAACAAGGCCTGCCGATGCTGTTTTCAAATATATTTGTCCCTCGAAAAGTGATTGAAATATCGATTGCCGGCATTTGATTTTTGATTTTCTTTTCTGTTTTTGATCAATCTTCTAATCATGAATTTTAAAAATGCGTAACATGAAAAAATTTAAACTTTTGTTTTTGATGCTTTTCTCCTTCGTGATGACATGGGGACAAAAGCCAACCACAGAGTGCGTCGCTTTCCGGGATGGATTTGACAAATTCCCGTGTCCGGGAAAAGGAACCATCACCCTGGTATCCGGCGACAAGATTGAAGGCGAATTTAAAGAAGGCTTAACGGTAAAATTGATGAAGTGGCAATGGTATGATACCAAAGGCCAGTTACATGAAATCAAGCCTGCTGACGTGGCTCGTGTAGAGCTATTGCCTGACCTGAGGTTTGTGGACAAAGATGTTGAATTAAGTGTGAATATTAGCATCGGAGGAAAAAGTGCATCAGAAGTACACCATAAGAATCTTCCTTTTAATATTGACCAGTTTGACACCTTCGATAAGGACAAGTATTACAAGCCTGTAGTGATTGAAAAGGTGGTTACCAACATCACAAAAAAGGGGAAAGAGAAATCTAAATTGATGCTCTTGGTCAATAACGGTTTCGACAGCAAATACAAAGTATATGTCGACTTTGGTGCGAAACCCCTTTCCTTCGGCCGTGAATTTAATATGTATTCCATGCTTTTTGGCGGCGGTGAAATGGGGGACTATTATGACTCTTACCGGATTGTAAAAGTCGGAGAAAAAGAGAGTGTGCTGATTAGAAAACCCGGAGGTATTGCTTTCCTGTTTGGGGCTTTCCGGAATAAAGAATTTGTGGACTTTTTTGGAGACAATTCAGATTTCATGGCTTGCTATCCCAAGTCATTCAAAAGGAAATTTAAATATGTTCCTGAATTTTTCTGGGTGTATGATCAGAAAGCGAAACAAAAGTAGCAGATGCTCTTTTTAAGTGAGTTTTTGAAATACAATAATATAGAAATAAACAAAACACAAAAATCA
The DNA here is from genome assembly GCF_052400625.1 of Thermophagus sp. OGC60D27. Classification (NCBI taxonomy): domain Bacteria; kingdom Pseudomonadati; phylum Bacteroidota; class Bacteroidia; order Marinilabiliales; family Marinilabiliaceae; genus Thermophagus; species Thermophagus sp. OGC60D27. The sequence goes on along the minus strand of NZ_JBQTGH010000002.1, from coordinate 148,264 downwards.
ATTTAGTCATGAGTAAAATAAAATTTTTAAGTCTTCTGGCAATGGCACTTTTAGTGTTTGCTTGTGGAAAAGACGATGATGATAATGGACTTGATGTTGCCGAATTGTCAAATCTTCAATATACAGGATCCAGTGCCATGTTAACCGTTTCGTGGGATGCGTTTGAAGGGGCAATGATGTATGTGGTATATGTGGATGATTTGTATGCTACTGACGGCATGGAAACCTCAGTTATGCTCGGTGACCTGGAAGATGGAGCGGTAATTACCATTGAAGCCTATGCTGACTTTGATGAAGAAATTCTTATCGCTAAGGGCGAAATCACTTTTGATGCAAGCAATGCCGGTGGATCCGGTGAAGGATCCGGAGAAGTGGGTGAGGTGTCTAACCTTAGTCTTTCCGAAAATCACGGAATGGTAACCTTATTGTGGGATGCCTATACCGGCGCCAAAAGTTATATGGTATTTGTAGGTGATGAGGCTGTTTCGACCATCCCCATTTCAGGGAACAGTCATGTCTTTAACGACCTGGAAGATGGAGCGGAGCTCACCGTTAAGGCTTATTCGGATCCGGAGATTACCGATCTTATTGCTGAAGGTACGATTACTTATAGTGCTGAGTAGTATATAGCTTTCGATGAAAGTGATTCCCAAATAGGGGTGAACGCCGTCAGACTCATTTTACCTTGGTTCTAGAAGGCAGTTCACCTCTTTTGAGAGAGAGACTTTGAAGAAAATTATCCAAAAAGAAAGGACATGGGAAAAGTTATAAATAAAACTAAGTTTTTAGCCCTTCTTGCAATGATGCTTTTGGTCTTTGGTTGCGATCCGGAAGAGTTGTTTAAGATTGACAAGTTGTCGAATCTTGAATATTCGGAATCCAACGGGATAATAACGTTAGGGTGGGATACTCATGAAGATGCTATATGTTATATGATTTTTGTAGATGGTCTGCGAGTCCGGACCATACCCTACCTTGGAAACGTTGCTTTGCTTGACGCGGACCTGGAAGATGGGACGGTTATTACCGTGGAAGGTTATTCCGACATGGCTGAAATTCTTGTGGTCGTAAAGGGTGAAATAACCTATAAAAAGTCAGAAGAAGACCGAAGATAAGTCTTGATAAGTTGGGAAGGTGTCTAATCTTGAATGTTCAAAGTCTCCTTATTAATTAACAATGTTTTAAAAACAATCCATAATAGAAAGAACATGGGAAAAATAACGAATAAAATCAAGTTTTTAAGTCTTCTGGCAATGGCACTTTTAGTGTTTGGTTGCGGAGATGATGATGATAATAGCATTAAAGTTGGCGAGTTGTCAAGCCTTCAATATTCATACTCTAATGGCTCGGTACAGGTAGAATGGGCCGCTTATGAAGGTGCTCAGAGTTATCAGGTATTTGTAGACGGAGGTGCGGTTTCGAGTGTTCCTTACACCGGAACCAGCGCCATGCTATCTGATCTACAAGCTCAATCGGTTATTGGGGTTGAGGCTTATGCCGACGCTGAAGCCACTGTTCTTATTGCCAAGTCAGAAATTACTTACGAAGTTTCGGTCGTGGCCCCTGCCGCTCCATCCAATGTGGCCGCAGTAGCAGAGGCTACCGGTGTCACCCTGACGTTTACCTATAGCGGTAGTTGTCACGCGGTTAATATTTATTCCGAGGCAAGAACAGAATCGTCTACTCCGCTCGTTACCATTGAAGATGTGGCAGAAGGAGAGAATGCTGTGACCATTGGAGAGTTAACCCCGGAAACGGATTATACGCTCTACCTGTATGCCTACAATACCGAAGCAGATGTGAAGGCTTTTTCCGATGAAGTTACGGTGAATTTCACCACGGAAAGTGAGATTGCCGAATTAGCGGTTAAGGGTTCCGGATATAACGCTCGTTATAGTGGCGGTTTGCAATTGGATGTTTCTGTGAATGTTTCCGAATTATTCGAAGATGAGAGTGAATGGGAAGAAGCGGGTGATTTGGTGCTTGAATTGTATTGTGCCGATACTGAAGATGGAGAATTTGTGGTGGCCAATACGGATGAATTCTTATATCTCGGTTGGGGGTGGTCAACGACTGTTAATATAACTGCATGGAAGAATGATATGGATTTTGTAGATGGTAACACCTACTATCTCAAAGGCGTCCTCAAAACTGAAAACGGTAAGATCATCGGTGAAACCGCTGTTGAGGCAGTGGTATTTGAAGAGCCCGAAACCAATGCCATTATTCCTGGTGCACCCGGCAATGTGAAAGTGGAGAAAAACGGTGACTGTGTTACCATTTCGTGGGATGCAGCTGACAATGCAGTATCTTACACTGTAAAGGTTTCATCTTCAAGCAGTATGTCTTATGCTTCAGAAGTTGGAAAAACCAGTACTAATTCTATGAAAGATTGTGACAGAGGGAAAAATGTGAAGATGTATTATCAGGTGACAGCAGTCTCATCCACCGGAAATAAGAAAAGTAGTAGCGTCGTAAGTATTTGGTTATAGTACTTCTTTTTTCATGATTTAAGAAGTTTTTGTCAAAAACAAATCATGCATTTTTAGAAGAGGGGCAGTCCTGATTTTTTCAGGGCTGCTTTTTTTTGTAATTAATCATTTAAATGATAGGTATCATATACCTCTCATGACTTGACTAGTTTTATGCATTTTCTTAATTTGACAAAACTTACCATGCCTGATTCATTGAAAGAGTGACAGAAGTTAAACAAATTTAACAGCATAAATGCATATCTTTTATCCATCGTGTGTTTAAAAAGCCTAATTTTGCAGCCTGTTTTAAATACCATATATGCAGTCAATAAGAAATGTAGCGATAATAGCTCATGTGGACCATGGGAAAACCACATTGGTGGATGAAATGTTGAAAGCCGGAAAATTGTTCAGTGATCATCAGCGACCCGGGGAGCTGATCATGGACAGCAATGATCTGGAACGTGAGCGTGGTATCACCATTCTTTCCAAAAATGCCTCGGTAATTTGGAATGATCATAAGATCAACATTATAGATACGCCCGGTCACTCCGACTTTGGGGGTGAGGTGGAACGGGTGCTCAACATGGCCGATGGGGTATTGTTGTTGGTGGATGCCTTTGAAGGGCCTATGCCTCAGACCCGGTTTGTGCTTCAGAAAGCCTTGAGCTTAGGCCTTAAGCCCATTGTGGTGATCAATAAGGTGGATAAGCCCAATTGCCGGCCGGAAGAAGTGCAGGAACAGGTGTTCGATCTGATGTTTAACCTCAATGCCAGTGAAGATCAGTTGGATTTCCCAACAGTTTATGGGTCGGCCCGCGACGGATGGATGTCGACCGACTGGAAAAAGAAAACCTCCGACATCAGTGCTTTGATGAATGCCATCATCGAATACATTCCGGTTCCGGAGGAACGGAAAGGAACGCCTCAGATGTTGATCACGTCATTGGAATATTCTCCCTATGTGGGACGAATTGCCATTGGCCGAATGCATCGTGGCACCATTAAAACCGGTCAGGACGTGGCCATTGTGGGGCGTGACGGATCGGTGTACAAAACACGCATTAAAGAACTGAATGTGTTTGAGGGATTGGGTCGCAAAAAAACCGACTTATTGCCCAATGGGGAGTTGGGAGCCATCATCGGCCTCGACAGCTTTGAGATTGGAGACAGCATCTGCGATGCGGAAAACCCGGAGCCACTGGATCCCATTGCCATCGATGAGCCAACCATGAGTATGCTGTTTACCATTAACAATTCTCCGTTTTTCGGGAAGGAAGGTAAATTTGTTACCTCACGACACATCAAAGAGCGACTCGATAAAGAGCTGGAGAAAAATCTGGCCCTAAGAGTGGAAGAGACTGAGGCAGCCGATGCCTGGAATGTTTACGGACGAGGCGTTCTGCACTTATCGGTTCTGATCGAAACGATGCGCCGCGAGGGGTACGAATTGCAGGTCGGGCAGCCCCGAGTTATCATTAAAGAAATTGCCGGCGAGAAACATGAACCGGTAGAAGAGCTGACCATAGACCTCCCGGATGAATTCAGCGGTCGTGCCATTGAAATGGTTACCCAGCGAAAAGGGGAGCTGTTGTCGATGGAACGAAAAGGAGAGCGGGTCGTATTAGATTTTCACATTCCTTCGAGAGGGATTATCGGACTGCGTAACAACCTGATGACTGCCACCGCCGGAGAGGCCATTATGTCGCATCGGTTTATCGAATTCCAGCCGTGGAAAGGAGAGATCGTTAAACGTCAGAACGGTTCTCTTATCGCGATGGAATCGGGAACTGCTTTTGCCTATGCTTTGGACAAACTGCAAGACCGCGGTAAATTTTTTATTGCCCCTCAGGAAGAGGTTTACATGGGACAGGTAATAGGAGAAAACAACCGGGAAGGAGACCTTACCGTCAATGTGACGAAGTCGAAGAAACTTACCAATATGCGTGCTTCTGGGTCGGACGATAAAGTGAGGTTGGCGCCCCCGATAATTTTTAGTCTGGAAGAAGCACTGGAATATATTCAGGGGGATGAGTATGTGGAAGTTACCCCTAAGGCGATCCGGTTGCGGAAAATACTGCTGCAAGAACATGAAAGAAAGCGAGTCGCTAAAAAAAGTTAAAACCAAATACCTGTTTTGATTGTTAGGTTATAAACCATAAAATGCAGGTATTATGAATAAAAATGTTGGTACAACAGATCGAGTGATCCGTATTGTGATTGCCGCTGTTCTTGCAATTCTTTATTTCACCGGTTCCGTAACAGGTACTTTGGGAACCATCTTTTTGATTGTTGCAGCCATTCTTTTACTTACCGCAGCATTTCGTCTTTGTGGGCTTTATGCCTTGTTTGGAGTAACCACCTGTCGCACCCCCCAAAAGGATTAGGGAATAAGGTGTTAAAGCATTAAAAATTACCACATTTCATTTTTGTCCGGCCGATATTCTAACGGTCGGATTTTTTTTGTCTGATTTTTCCCAAAAATCCGACAGCGCATTATCTGCGAGAAATAGTCCTGTTGATTTTCCTGAAATTTTACGTCAAAAAAAACAGATAAATGTAATAATTTATTAAATTTGTTGATGTTGAATTGAAATACAAGCCTTTGTTTTTTTTTTTTTTTCTTGTATTTTTTGTTTAATGTAGGGGTATTATATGCTTCGAAGTATTGTCATTATTGTTTTGTGTTTTCTAATCCGGCCCGACGTTTCTTCAGAGAATAGTTATTCAAATCAGGCAAAAGGTTGTCTTTTGTTGGAAGGCACAGAAGAATTCATCGAAGCTGGGGTTATCCCATTTGGGATTGCCCAACACATCAGTCCAACCAATTTTTTTTTAATCCATCGTTCTTCTTTCGGAGCAGGCATATCACTTCCATCTATTTCTTTTTTGACCCATGGGGTTAATGGAAGTATATGGAAGAAAATTGTTGAAACATACTGGTTTCGATTGGTGTTGCTTCCATTGATGGTGAGTTTTGGTGTTCTTTATGTCAACAGGACCAGCCGAATAAAGAAACTCAATCGTCTGATTGCCGAGCGGACCAAGGAGATAAGAAATCAAAATAAGATTCTGGCACAGAAGAAAAATGAGTTAACCAGAGTCAATTTGAAGCTACAGGAGCATCAGGATAAAGTGGAAAGTCAGGCGACCCAGTTAACTTACGAAATAACCGCAAAAAACAAGTTTATATCCATTATCGCACATGATCTTCGGGGATCATTCAACGCCATAATGGGTTTTTCCGAGTTATTGCTAACAAGCAGAGACTCTCTTGCACCTGACGAGGCGGAATCTCACCTGGTGCAGATCTATAATTCTGCCGAGCAAGCCTACAATCTTCTGGAAGATCTTCTTTTGTGGGCCAATTCACAGTCCGGGAAAATTAATCCCGATTTCAAGGCCGTATCACTTGCGACGGTTTGTGCAGATGTCATAACACTCCTTAAAGATTTGGCCTGCCAAAAAAATATTAAAATTCAGTGTTTGTCCGGTTCTGATATTTTAGTTCAGGCTGATGACTTTATGCTTAGGACCATTTTCCGTAATCTTCTTTCCAATGCCATTAAATTTACTCCCCAAGGAGGGAATATTTCGATTTATTCAGAGAAAAATCAGAACGATGCTATTGTCACGGTTTCCGATACCGGAATCGGAATAGATCAGCATCTTCAGGAAAAGCTATGGGAGGTGTTTCCTAACTCCTTACGAGAAGGAACTGCCGGTGAAAAAGGTAGCGGTCTTGGACTGCCACTGTGTAAAGAGTTTATTGAGAAGCAGAACGGTCAAATATGGGTGGAAAGCAAACCCGGCGTGGGCAGTGACTTCAAGTTTAAACTTCCTTTGGCCTAACCATTACCTCGCTTTTCTTCCAAGGTCTAAATGGTTGAATGATTTTTGCCTTTTTTTTGAGTGAGGAGGTGGCTGCTTTTCAATCCTATAGCAGGGAAGACCGTAAAAGGGGCTTTTTCGATTCCTGATTCTTAAGGGAAGAATGTTAACTGAGCCCAGGTTGTTAGATGAATTTTTTTAATAAACGCACCACATTTAATGAAGTTATTATTCCCATTTTGTTTTTTTATAGGCTTTTGACGTCCTCTGACATTTTACGAATGGTCTTATTCGTAATTTTGTGCAGTTATGAAAAGAAAAACCAATATTGCAGAGTGGCCGTTCTTTTATGGCTATATTGTGGCTCTTGTGGGGACTATTGGCATTTGGGCAAGTGTGCCCGGACAAACCATTGGGGTTTCTACTTTTACAGATCCGGTGAAGGGGGCGTTGGGCTTAACGCGAGACCAGTTTAGCGGAGCCTATATGGTTGGGACCTTTGCGAGCTCCTTGTTATTAGGTCGGGCAGGTCGTTGGTTTGACCGTTGGGGAGCTCGCGTTGTGGCAGTTGGTTCTGCACTTGCGTTGGCCACCACACTCATTCTTTCATCCTTTTCCGATGTCTTGAGTGCGAAAGTGATGATGGCGACGGGGATTCAACATTGGAGTGTTCCCTTTGCGGTGATGATGATTTTGTTTTTTATGCTTCGTTTTAGTGGGCAGGGAGTTTTGACCATGGCTTCGCGAAATATGATCATGAAATGGTTTGATCGTTATAGAGGACGCATCAATGCTTTTGTGAGTATCAGCATTTCACTTGGGTTTTCGAGTTCACCCCTGTTGTTTGACTGGCTTATCAGAAAGTGGGAATGGGCTGGGGCCTGGCGGGCTTTGGCGCTGGGGGTATTTATGGTATGTCTGCTTATGTGGGTTTTTTACCGAGATAATCCGGAGGAAGTGGGGCTTGTGCCCGATGGAAAAAGTGGCAGCCAAAAGCAGCAGAAGGAAGGGGTGAAAGCATTAAAACAGTTTTTGCCAAAAGAGGCCTTTGCTACACGGGCATTTTGGTCGTATGCTTTGATGCTGGCCTTCAATTCTTTTTTTATCACCGGCCTATCGTTTCATATGGTAGATATATTTACTTCAGCCGGTTTTGATCGTCACCAGGCGGTAGCCATCTTTTTGCCCATCTCATTGGTGAGTTTGAGTGTTTCATTGGTGTTTAATTTTTTGAGTGACCTGATTCCGTTAAAAAAGCTTTTGTTTGTGATGGTCTTAGGCGGTCTGATTTGGAGTGTGGGTTTGATCGGTCTTTCTGCCGGATGGGGCGCATGGGCAGTGGTAGCGGGTGCCGGAATTTGTGGGGGTCTGTTCGCGGTGTTTAATTCCGTAACCTGGCCCAAGCTGTTTGGACGTCAACACCTGGGAGCTATTTCTGGCCGTGCCATGTCAATGATTGTTTTTGCCAGTGCATTGGCACCTTATTTTTTTAGTTTGTCTAAAACCTACTTTCACAGCTATACTTCAATGGGTTGGCTGGCCATGATATTTATTGTATTTATGTTTTTCAGTTCGTTGAAGGCCGATAATCCTCAACCCGAAAGTCCTAAGAAATAAAACATTTGACGAAAGAAACCGTTTTAATTTGGTAGCATTGTGAGATAAATGTTATTGATTGCCACGTTATTCAAAAAAATGAGGACTGTTTTAAAATAAGTTTATGATATGCAGAAGCGGATTCTTTTCTTATGGTTTTTATTTTCCGGTTTGATATTGTTTGGACAGGAAGAGGTGACGGTTGATTTTGACAGTGATAAAATGCTGCGTCTGGTCAATGATGCTCGTATGACCAAACGTCGTTGCGGAGGGAAAAAACACGAGGCCGTACCTCCCCTGAAATGGAATGATATGCTGGCGCAAGCTGCTCAAAAGCATGCCGATGATATGGCCGACAATGATTTTTTTGACCATATAGGAACAGGGAAATCGACGGTGGTGATAAGAGTGGAACGAGAAGGATATCAATGGCGAACCGTGGGGGAGAACATTGCCATGGGGCCGCGTTCGGTACCGGAGGTGGTGGAGGGTTGGCTTAATAGCCCCGGACATTGTAGTAATATCATGAATGGTGATTTTACAGAGATGGGCGCCGCCTGCTCACGAAATGGAAAATATTGGGTTCAGGTGTTTGGAACCCCGCGACTGAAAAGTGGAGATTAGAAAATTGAGGAGGTAGAGAAATAGAAAAGCCAGACTGTTGATGGATTGTAGTCGATGGTTAATCTTCGATTAAAAACTAAAACTCCATTTTTGAGATAACTTGCAGAGTAAGCAGTCCCCATACGAGGTAACGCAAGGCTTTTCCTGCCAGCATCCCTAATGCCGACCACCAGAAATTACTTTTGAGCAAACCCAATACTACAGCCAGTAAATCACCAATGGCCGGAACCCAGCAGAAGAGAGCCACCCACCATTCATTGCCTGACACCTTTTGCTGCCATTTTTTTAGTTTGTGGTGAGGAATGTGCAGGTATTTTTCAATCCATATCAATTGGCCCATTCGACCGATAAAATAGGAGGTTAATCCGCCGAGCCAATTGCCCAGTGTTGCCAGGGTAAAGCTAATGAGGGGATCGCCTCCGGAAGCCAAAATGCCGCTTAAAACCAATTCTGAACTGAAAGGCAGAATGGTGGCCGCTAAAAAACTCGCCAGAAACAAGCCGACATATTCTAATTCGATCCACATGGCCGAAAGATAGCAACTTTATTTTCCTCCCCCAATGGCAAAATGATATCCCCAATTGTTGGTATTTTTAAACCATTTGTCCCGGTGATTGGTTTTTTTAATGGCATTGTTGGTATTTTTGAGCATCCCATTGTTTGCTGAAGTGCAAGGAGTTTAGGGTAAAGAATTATTGGCATCCACGTCGAGATCATGTAAGTCCAGAAAAAAACTGATAAGCCGGCTATTTCTCCGGCCGAATGAGTATTTCAAGGCGATTGTTCATGCCGGTTTCGAATGATCCGGGATCTCATAATCTGCCAAATTTTATGTGGGGACCATTAGACCAATGTTTTAGATAAATTAAATTCGAATGAAGAAGTTTTGTTATCATATTCCCGGAATGGATTGTCCTTCAGAAGAACAAATTATTCGTATGAAATTGGAAGGAATAAAAGGATTGGAAGAATTGGCATTCGATCTTGAGGGACGAAAGCTTCACGTATATTACCATGGGGATGTTGCGGAAATAACACCATTGATAGAATCGCTGAAGATGGGAGGCCGGCTAATGACAGAAGAAGAGGTGGAAGGAGCAGAGTCTTCAGGCCGGGATTTGAGGCTGGAAAGAAAAATGTTATGGGCAGTGTTGATCATAAATGCCGTGTTTTTTGTGGGGGAGATGGTGGCTGGTTGGTTGTCAGGGTCCATGGGGCTGGTGGCCGACTCCTTGGATATGTTGGCTGATGCTTTGGTGTATGGTCTTAGTCTTTGGGCAGTAGGTGCCATGATTCGTCGGAAGAAACGGGTTGCCGCAGTGAGCGGTTATTTACAGTTGATATTGGCTATTTTGGGTCTGAGCGAGGTGATTCGCCGCTTTACAGGGGTAGAAATATTTCCGGATTTCAGAGCCATGATTATTGTTTCCATCTTTGCATTAATCGCAAATGCAGTAAGTTTATACTTGCTTCAAAAGTCGAAAAGCAAAGGTGAGCATGTGAAAGCTAGTATGATCTGCACTTCCAATGATGTGATCATTAATGCCGGCATTATCCTATCAGGAGCGCTGGTGTATTGGTTCGGTTCCCCACTTCCCGATTTGATTATTGGTAGTTTTGTGTTTGTTTTGATTGTGTGGGGGGCCGTAAGAATTATAAAACTTTCACAGTAAGGGAGTGGGGAAGGTATGATTAGAAATCCAGAGCAGGATGACAGAGGTGTAATGATAAATATTGTACTTTAATTATTGGCTCTGCGAATTCTCACGTTGAAATGAAAAAAAGGGGGGCGGATGTTTTTTATCTGGAATCAAAATATTTAAATCGAGAGATTTAAGGATTAGGAAAAATCGTTGTTAGGGGTTGTGGGGGCTTTGTCGGCCATTTCGGTAAAAAAATGCCCAATTTTGTTTTTAATAATTACATTCATATGTCCACTGTTCATCATCACCATCATCATCCTGCAAAAGGAAGGGCATTTGCCATCGGCATTGGTCTAAACCTTGCTTTTGTAGGCGTTGAAGTTTTTTATGGGTTAATCGCCAATTCATCCGCTTTGCTTGCCGATGCCGGACATAATGCCAGTGATGTTTTGGGATTGTTTTTTGCTTGGGTTGCTTTTTGGCTGGCCAATTTAAAGCCTCGTGGGAAATATACATACGGCTGGCAGCGGAGCACTATTTTGTCGTCTATATTGAACGCAATTTTGTTGTTTGTAGCTGTTTATTTTATTGCCAAAGATGCCATCTTAAAACTGGAAGAACCACAACCGGTGGCGGGAACCAGCGTGATGATTGTTGCCGGCATAGGCGTTGTGATCAATACTGTAACAGCGCTCTTGTTTATGAAAGGCCAAAAAGATGATTTGAATATTAAAGGGGCCTTTTTACATATGATGGCTGATGCTGCGGTATCGTTGGGCGTAGTGTTGGCGGGATTGCTGATTATGGTGACGGGCTATCAGTGGATTGATCCCGCCGTTAGTTTTGTCATTATCGCAGTGGTGCTGTGGGGCACTTGGCGCTTGTTTGTGGATTCTCTTAACCTGGCGTTGGATGCAGCACCTAAAAATATAAATGTGGGTGATGTGAGAAATGCCTTGAATAACTTTCCCGGAGTGGAAGATGCTCATGATCTGCATATATGGGCACTTAGTACTAATCAGACTGCGATTTCTGTGCATTTGGTCGTGCCTCATGATGGTGGCGACCCTTTTTTGGCAGAAATTCAAAAAATGTTGAAAAGAGAATTCAATATTTCTCATGCGACCATTCAGGTCGAAAAAAACAGAAACAATCAGATTGAGTGTTCTCACCCATAAAGGATGCCTGGCGTTGCATGACTCTGTCCCTTAGAAGGAAATTTTGATGGAGCGTGAAATGATTAAATTGCTCGAACTTTTTTGCAGAAACTTAGTATAATAGAGCCCATGTGTTAGTTTGTTTAGTCTTCGGCAATTTTGGATTTACAGGACATGCTCAAAAATAAAGTAATACCATTTTTTATTTTTTTCTCTTGTTTCCTGGTTTCGTTACCTGTAATCTCTCAGGTTGAAAACAATTTCAGGTACTACTATCCGGACTTTGAACCGGAGCGTTCTAATGAGTTGCTTCTTCATATTGCCAATGTTAATTTTGTCAAGGATAATGAGTATAAGAACCATTTTGCCTGGGGGCATACATTAATAGGTTATGGACTTCAACCTTCTTTGATGTATTATGCGGGGGATCGTTTACGGCTCATGGTGGGCGTTTTTGTGCAGCAATACAGTGGCTTAAACTACTATAGCGAGGTTAAACCGGTTCTTTCAGCCCACCTAAGATTATCATCTTCTGTGGATGTCATAATGGGCGCGTTGCGAGGTCATCTCCATCACAATCTGATAGAACCTTTATTTGATCCGGAACGACAATATACCCGACCGGTGGAAAATGGAATTCAGTTTTTGGTGGATGGATCCAAGCTTAAATCTGATATGTGGGTAGACTGGGAACAGTTTATCCGTGAGGGTGATGATTTCCCGGAGTGGTTTACCGCAGGTATGAATACGGAATATCTGCTTCGTGAGCGTACGGATGAATCGCCATGGAGTGTTACCCTGCCGATCCAAATTATTGCTACGCATCGGGGAGGAGAAGTGAGTAACTATCCCGAGCGGGTTCAAACTTCGTTGAATCTTGCAACCGGTATTAAAACGCAACATTTCTTTGAAGGCGCATTGAATAGTATTGGCCTTTTTGGTTATGGAATATCCTATCGCAATTTGAATGACGCCGGTCCTTTGGGAATAAACAATGGATCTGCTTGCTATATGGGGGTGACCGCAAGTACGAAACGTCTCAATTTGATGACCGGCTATTTTTGTGGCAAAGACTTTGTCTCATTAAGAGGTTCAGGCAATTTTCAATCGGTTTCTCCTATCCATGAAAATGTGTATGTCTCCCGGAGGCAGTTGATGACGTTGAAAATAGGTTATAACCGGACTTTTCTGGACAAGATAAAGTTTTCTTTTCTCTTCGAAGGTTATTTCGATGTTAAAGACCGTCGTTTTGATTTTGCACCGGGCATGCAGGTTGTATTCAGTCCCTCCTTCTTTTTACTGGACAAAGAGTTTTTTTAATCAATGTTTTTGTTAAATCTCAATTTTGCTTCGTTCAAGAAGGAAAAGCGGATGAATTAAGTTAAGAGGTTTCCATAAACCGCCAAGGTTTATTGGCCCAGAACTCCCCTGCATAGTTAATGCCTACGCGAGTTTTTGTGATAATTGAAGTCGGCGTTGTTGATGCTGGGCTTTCTTCGACCCATAATCGACCAGAGGTGGTCAAATCTTCCCCATAAAATGACCTGTCCAGCTTGAGCGTCCGACCGAGACGACCGGGACCATTAATTTCACGGGTTCCGCGAATCAGAACCGCTTGTGGATGATTGATGGCTCCGGTGGTAAAGTTGAGTAACCAGTACATGCCATATATGAAGTAGACATATACAAGACCACCCTTGTGGTACATTACTTCCGTTCTGGGGGTCCGTCCCCTGCTGGCATGGCATGCCAAATCCTCCTCCTCTCGGTATGCCTCTGTTTCGTTGATGGTAAGTCTTAATATTTCTCCGTCATCAAATTTGCGTACTAATATTTTTCCGATTAAATCGGGAGCTACTTCTAATACATCACGGCAGAAAAAACCGTTGGATAAACGCATTGGAAAACCATCTGTCAGCATGGGTCGAATGATGTAATTTGGCCTTCAGTTATTCTGTAATTTACAAATATAGAGGAAACAACATTATATTACGGACAAATCACTATTTTTTGTTTGATGCTTAATGTGGCGCAGATCATTGTGATCGTTCGGATGCTCATCACTTTTGCAAAGAAGCTAATCGGAGGATTAATAATCTTACTTATAAGACATTTGAAATTACCTTTTGTGAGCAAAAATTGTCTCTAAAAGGTTGGTGTTTAATAAAAATAGCTGTACTTTTGCGGCCGATTATTATCCATGCTGAACGACACACCGGGATAAAGATCCCCGTTAAAAAACTGTTGTTGATTTTTGCCCGAGATCACCGGCAGTAGACGATAGAGGTGTGTTGGAAGTTAATTATTTATGTAGGTCTAATTTTCTAAAGAGGAAGATTGTGGATACTTTAAGTTACAAAACAGAATCGGCCACCAGAGAAACCATTAATAAAGAGTGGTTGGTAGTAGATGCCACAGATATGGTGTTGGGACGGTTGAGCTCACGCGTTGCAAAATTGCTTCGTGGAAAAAACAAGCCCAATTTTACGCCTAATCTTGATTGTGGGGACAACGTGATCGTGATCAATGCCGAAAAGGTAAAACTCACCGGAAAGAAATGGAGTGATCGTGTCATCTTTTCGCACACAGGATATCCGGGAGGGCAAAGAGAAACTTCGCCTGCCGATATGTATGCCAAAGATCCGACGCAATTGGTTTATCACGCCGTAAAAGGAATGCTGCCCAAGAATAAGCTGGGACGCCAAATACTGAAAAACCTTTATGTGTATGTAGGTCCGGAGCATAAACAGGATGCTCAAAAACCAAAGGTCATTGATATTAATACCATTAAATAAGCAGTATGGAAGTAATTAATGCAATAGGACGAAGGAAAGAAGCCATTGCCCGTATATATGTGACAGAAGGCAAAGGTCAGATTACCATCAATAAAAGAGACCTGGCCCAATATTTTTCCGCCCCCATTCTTCAGTATATCGTTAAACAACCGCTGAATGCAGTCAATGCTGACGGTGAATATGATATCAAAGTGAACCTGAAAGGTGGTGGTATTAAAGGACAGGCCGAAGCAACACGTTTGGCTATAGCCAGAGCGATGGTTAAAATAAATGAAGAACACAAAAGTGTTTTGCGTGCCGAAGGATTTCTTACCCGTGATTCACGCGTGGTGGAAAGGAAGAAACCCGGTCGTCCCAAAGCCCGCAAAAGATTCCAGTTTAGCAAGCGTTAATAATCGTCTGGTACGTTTAGTATCTAAACTGTTAAGATTCCGAAGTACGGACTACTTAATGGTTGCTTAACACAGAAAGTAAACGTTTAAAAAAAACAACATGCCCAGAACAAATTTTGAACAATTATTAGAGGCCGGAGTCCATTTCGGCCACCTTAAAAGAAAATGGAACCCTGCCATGGCACCTTATGTGTTCATGGAACGTAACGGTATCCATATTATAGACCTGCATAAAACAGTGGCTAAAATTGATGAAGCTGCTGATGCTTTAAAGCAAATTGCAAAATCGGGACGCAAAATTCTTTTTGTAGCTACCAAAAAACAGGCAAAAGATATTATTGCCGAAAAAATCGGTGCCCTTAATATGCCTTATGTGACCGAACGATGGTCAGGAGGAATGTTGACCAATTTCCCCACTATTCGTAAGGCTGTGAAAAAAATGAGTTCCATAGATAAACTCATGAGTGATGATGCTTGGAATCGTCTTTCCAAAAGGGAAAAGCTTCAGATTTCCCGTCAACGTGCCAAATTGGAAAAAACACTGGGAAGTATTAAAGATCTGAATCGTCTTCCAGCTGCCATGTTTGTGGTTGATGTCATGAAAGAGCATATCGCTGTTAGAGAAGCTCAAAAATTGAATATCCCCATCTTTGCCATGGTGGATACCAATTCTGATCCTAATGGCATCGACTTTGTGATTCCTGCCAATGATGACGCTTCCAACTCTATTGAACTTATTGTTGATATTATGGCTCAGGCTGTAAAAGAGGGATTGACTGAACGTAAGGCCGAAAAAGAGAAAGAAGCTCAGAGCGAGAAAAAGTCCGAGAAAAAATCAGAAGGTCGTCGCACAAGAGCCCGAAAAGAGGGTGGTAGCAAAGCAGAAGCTGCCAAAGGACCGGTTGCTTCCTCTGATGCCGCTGCTAAAAAGGGAGATTCTGAAAAGCAGCCGGAAGAAAGCACTCAAAAGGACAAAGAATAAATTATTGTATGATCAGGGGATGGGGACCGCTTTTCCCCTGCATTTTATCAACTAACTAAAATATATATCATGGCTATAACTGCTGCTGATGTAAGCAAACTTAGAAAAATGACCGGCGCCGGTATGATGGATTGCAAAAAAGCGCTTCAGGAAGCCGGTGGCGATTTTGATAAAGCGGTTGAAGAGATCCGCAAAAAAGGAATGGCTGTGGCCAGTAAACGTGCCGATCGGGAAGCCAGTGAGGGAGTTGTTCTTTCTAAAGTTACAGATGATGCCAAAAAAGGTGCTCTGGTGGTATTGAATTGCGAAACCGATTTTGTGGCCAAAAATGATAGTTTTGTTGCTTTGGCACAATCTATTTTGGATTTGGGACTTAACAAAGGTGCCAAAACATTAGACGAAGTTAAAGAACTTGAACTTGATGGTGTAGCGGTAAAAGATGTTATTACTGAGCAAATCGGAGTTATCGGAGAAAAGCTTGAATTGGCTGCTTTTGATGTTATTGAAGCTGAAAATGTGGTAGGCTATATCCATCCGGGTAATAAATTGGCTACCATCGTTGGTTTCAATAAAGCGAATATTGAAAATCAAATGGCAAGAGATGTTGCCATGCAGGTGGCAGCAATGGCTCCCGTAGCGGTAGATAGAGATTCTGTTCCACAGGAAATCGTTGAAAAAGAGCTGGAGATCGGGAAAGAAATGGCCCGCAATGAAGGTAAGCCGGAAGAAATGCTCGATCGTATTGCACAAGGCCGATTGGGAAAATTCTTTAAAGAAAGTACTTTGTTGGAGCAGGCTTTTGTGAAAGATAACAAAATGTCGATCAAGCAATATTTGCAAAGCGCTGATAAAGAATTAACGGTCACTGAGTTCAAACGTTACTCTTTGAACGATTAGTTTTTTTATGAAATAAAAAGAAAGGGACTGTCACCAATCGACAAGTCCCTTTTTTTGTGACAAACAAGTTTTACTGTTTTCAATTTCTTTCCTGATATGGTGCCATCATTGGGAAAAGTTAATAGCTGATGAATAATTTGTAATTTTGTCACTGGTTAAAATAAAAAACAAAATAGTCCCATTTAGTATTAATCGTGTTTAGGATGGGGAAAACCAAAGGATTTTTATGGAATACAAAAGAATTTTATTAAAGCTTTCTGGTGAATCTCTGATGGGGAATCAAGGACATGGCATTGATTCTGGGAGATTAAGCGACTATGCCCGTGAGATTGGAGAAATTGTGGAAAAGGGGGTGCAAATAGCCATTGTTATCGGAGGAGGTAATATTTTCCGTGGGTTGAGTGGCGCAGCTAAAGGTTTTGATCGATACAAAGGGGATCAGATGGGAATGCTTGCAACGGTTATAAACAGTCTCGCTTTGGCGTCTGCATTACAAGATGTCGGGGTTCGGACAAGGGTGATGACTTCAATCCGAATGGAGCCGGTAGGAGAGCTCTACTCTCAACCGAAAGCTGTGGATGCCTTGAATGCAGGGGAAGTCGTGATTATATCCGGGGGTACCGGGAATCCGTATTTTACCACAGATACTGCTTCCGCTCTTAGAGGAATAGAGATTCATGCTGATGTGATGCTCAAAGGGACAAGGGTTGATGGTGTTTATTCTGCCGATCCTGAGAAGGATCCTTCAGCCCGGAAATTTGAATCCATTACCTTTGATGAAGTTTATCGAAAAGGTCTTAAAGTGATGGATCTTACAGCCACTACCATGTGTAAAGAGAATGACCTTCCGGTATTGGTCTTTAACATGGATCAGTGCGGTAATCTGTTGAAGGTGTTAAAGGGAGAAAAGGTAGGGACTCTGGTTCATTAGACTGGATAAATCCCATTATGAAGCTTTTCAGGCTCTTTGTTTACGGAGAATATTGATAGCTTCTTCCCGAACTTCAGGAGGGAGCTTGACATGACGAGCTCTAAGACTTTTGAGCCAGTCACTTACTTCGTGGGGGTGCATGGTAATTAATATTTCACGAAATTGGAGTGTCTCTTCAGGTGTGTAGGTGGCAGGATCTTTATCACGATATTGATCCAGTTCTTCATCATTAAAATAGATGATTTCATCCGGATTGACAGTTTCTAGGGATAATTTTTCACATACTTCATGTGCACCGCAACAGTCCGCAGGAGGAGGTTCAACGGAGGTTTTATCGTTTGACCTTCCGTCTTTTGAGAACTTCGTGGCAAATAGTGCTATTATTAAAGCACCAAAAATGCTGATCAAAATAATTTCCATGTCACAAAAATAGAAAAAAAGAGAAGGTTGTAATGTGAAAGTGCGTTAAACCGTTTTAATCATTTATGAAGGAACGTGTTAATGACAAATAATAGTTTTGACTCTTAAATCGTAACAGGAAGCATAATATTTATGGGAAACAAACAATTATTGGGAGAAGAGGATCTTCATTTTTTGGGAATAAAAGTCGTCTATAAGGATCTTGTGGATAATGGGTATGATGTATTGAATGTGAGGAAGGAAACAGATGTTGACCCTCAGATTGTTGCACGGCAAAATGGGAAATTGGTGTTTGTTGTGGTGCGAACAGCCACCTTCCCTAATATGGGTGTGTTAACTCCTCGGGTGGCCGCGCGTGTAAGCAACCATGCCAGGAAGCACGGAGCTACTTGCTTTTTTGCCGGTGTCGGCATTGCCAATGCCAACGGAAATAATGATGAAGAGATGAGTCAACCGGAAATTAACGGGGAATACTACATCAATTATAAAGGGCTTCTTCCTTTCCCGAAGTAATAGTCAAAAGAATATGATGCAACCATTCGAGTTTAAAAATTTTTGGAGTAAATACGGCAACTTTGTTCTCATTGGATTGTTTTTTCTAATGATTGTAAATGAGTGTAACCGGGAAGTAAGGTATACAGCATTGGAAAAAGATCGTCCGAATGCATTTTTAGAAACGAATCCTCAATCAGACGACCATGATCTTCACCTGAAAAGTTATGAGGAATTAATGCAGCAGAGGCGGCCAATTCGCCAAGACCAGCCGAATAGTTTCTTTACTTTTATGTGGTTATTGATCATGGGTGCCGTCGTGGTATGGCTGTTTAGTAAACCTTGGTGGAAGAGATGGAGGCACCGATTGTTCCCAGGACGTGTTAATTTTAAGGTGGAAAAAGTTAAAGATCGAATAACGAGGCGATGGTTGTTGAAAATTTCTGTTCAGAACAATACACGCGAGGGAATAACCTTTCTAGCCCCCATGGTAGTGTTTCGAAAATGGGATCAGGAGAGGCGATTTCGTTTGAAAAGTAGTGATCAGGAGGATATGTTCCCGATAACGCTAACAGGTGGAACCAGCCATCAACTTGTGATTGATCTGGATCATTTTTATGAAAAACTGCCTGACCTGAAAAAATCAAATCGAGTGGGTGCAGTCATAGAAACCACCAGTGGGAAAATTTATAAACGATTTGTTTTGCCTGGATGGATAAATTTTCTGATCAAATAGCAATTGAAATTTTGATAAACCATGAAAAAGTTTTGGAGAAAATATAGTAGGAAGAAGCGATGGTGGTCGATAGCATTGGATTTTTTGTTTATGATATTTGTTTTCGCCATGCTGTTTCCCGGCACCCGTAAACCGGTTTCAGCATTTTTAATTCGGCAGATCCTTTTCCCTCCCTCCGAAACCGAAAAGGTGATGTTTTTGTCGGAAAATGATTGGCAAATGCCCTTACTGAAGAGTGAGACTCTTAAGCCAGTTTTACTGGACAAATTTAAAGGTAAGCCCATGTTTGTTAATTTTTGGGCAACCTGGTGCCCTCCTTGTATTGCAGAGATGCCTTCCATTCAAAAATTATATGACGATTATAAAGAGAAGGTGGCTTTTATCCTGGTTAGCACCGAAGATTGTACAACTGTTAATTCCTTTTTGGCAAAAAGTAATTATTCTTTTCCTGCTTATTGTTTGGCTGGTGGGGTGCCTGCCATTTTTGAAACCTCAACGATTCCTTCCTCATTTATTGTATCGCCGGGAGGGAGGGTTGTGGTTCATAAGACAGGAGCTGCCAATTGGAATTCTTCTAAGATCAGACGATTGCTGGATGATATGTTGAAGAAAGAGTAGCGTTTTGCAAAAGATTTGAAACACCGGGATGTCCAAACTCTTTTTTAGGTTGATTGACCAAAAACCTTAAAAAGAAAGATGAGTTCTTTCTTTTTAATCCTTAATATTAAAATGGAATGCCCTAATAAATTTTTTCGGGCAATGAGATTGTATACAAAAAAGGAAATCTCCCAAATGTTGGGAGCTCTCCTTTTTTTGTGGTTCGTCCAGACAAACCGCCATTGGTCGGACAATATCTTGTGACAGATAACAACAAGCTAAAATCTGTATCGTATTGCCAATGCCAGCCCAAATCCAAAGGCGTCATCAGGAGTATTGGAGAGCGACAGCTCAGGACGGGTGTCAATAGATATTTGAAGGGGTATTTCTGAAAAGAAATATTCAATACCCGCATTCAGGGCTGCTGTTAGATAGATGCCGCTGTCATTGGTATAGTCTTCTGACCAGCTGCCCAGCCCGGGACCAACGCCTAAATACCAGTAAAATCCACTTTCGATGGGCATGACCCACTGGTAAATACCGGTGAGTTTCCAATAGTTGTAATTCCCTCTGCCTCCAAAACCTAAATCGAGTTCAGCGCGATTTGCGTGAAATGGTGTTTGAAAAGTTAATTCGGCATCGTGTCCAATGCCCCCTCCAAATCGAAGTCCTATGGCATGATCGCCTCGCTGGGCGCTGCTAATAACAGGTATCGCCATTAAAGCTGATACGACTAGAATAACAACTTTTTTCATCCGTATAAAATTAGGTTAAATCATTGGTCTGATGGAACTCGCATGACCGTTTGTTTATACAAGTTCTTGTTGTGATAAACTTAGCTGGTCATGTTCGTTTCATTTGTATAAATTTTATCTAAGTTATTGGTCGAAAGGAACTCGCATGGTCAAGCTTTATGCATTTTCATTAGTGACAATCACCTCTTGTTATGTTCTTTATTGTTGCTTTGAAATTAAATTTTATCGATTGACAAATTTAATAATGTTTCCTGTTAGTTCTTCAAAAAAAGTGTATATGATGTTTCAAAATGATCGGAAAAGATGATAGATTTTTGAGTTTTGACCTTTTTGATAATCTAGCGGTCTTCATATAGAAAGAAAGGCCTGTCGGCATTCCGACAGACCTTTCTAGTTATTAACCTTAACCCTAACCCAATACAAATATAAGACTACGTTTTTTTTTGTGCAAATTTCTTATTAATTTTTTTTAGTTTTAGAATGAACCGTAATGTTGTGCATAGTTCTTTCTTTTGCCATGCCGGTAGAAATTGCCACTTGTATGGATCTTTGGCTGATTAGTCAATGTTTTGCAACGAATGGATTTAAAAAGAGATAGTTTGAGAAAAGACGATAATGTTGTTGGTACATCGCTCTTTTCGAACCTATCCGAGGATCGGTGATCACTCCCAAAAGTTGGGGCTAAATGTAAATTTTTAAAAGCATTCAGTCCAATGAAATAATCAAACTCATACTTGAATTACCCGGCTCAGCAGCGTAAAATTGTACGAGAAGTAACCTTCGATATCATGACTATTAGAAGAACTTTTGAAACTCATCATGACACTATTAGCTACTTTCATAGAAGAAGTCCAAATGCAGCAACAGAGTCATTCAATGGAAAAATAAAGGACTTCAGAAGACTGTTCAAGGAGGTGGTTGATGTAAAATTCTTCCTTTAAAGAATGCTTAAGAGTTATGTCTAGACCCAGATTTTGGGTGTGGTCCGTTACTACAAAGAAGATGATTTCTATAACCTAAAAAAGCTACCCAAAAGATGAGTAGCTTTTAAATGAGTTTTCGTACTTTTTTCAAATTAGTTTTGTTAAAAAATTTGGATTAAAGTACTGTAGAATAAATTATTTGTTGTCCCGCTAGGATTCGAACCCAGACTAAGAGAACCAAAATTTAAACTGTGCAAAAGCTTAACAAACAATTAATTACAAGATTGTTTGAGTTTTCCCCTATTTGCTTTATTGAAAATTATCCCTTAAAATTGTACCAAAATTGTACCAAATTTTTTGACAATGGCATCAGTTAGTTTTCATTGTATTAGAGGAAGAAAAGGGAAAGATTCAATTAACGTTAAAGTAACTCATAAGGGTAAACAATGGAAAACCTCATCAGGAATTAAAATCCCTTCTAATTCCTTTAACTCAAAAAAGCAAATTGTAAGACCACAGTTTGACAAAGGAGAAAATAAAACTTTAAACAATTTGAGGGTATTTCTCAATGATAAAATAAAAAAGATAGGGGATTTTAACAAGCTTGAAAATGATTGGTTAAAACAGTATGTAAATGAATTTTTCAACCCAAAGAATGAAAAAATAGAGGAAAGAATAACACTATTTAAATATATCGATAATTTCATTTTGAAAGCAAAAAATAATCCAAATCCAAAGACAGGTAAACCACTAAATAGAATTGTAATAAGGGATTATATACGTACCTTTGAACTACTTAAGGAATTCAGTAAAAAGAAAAGAAAGAGATTAGATTTTAACGATATTGATTTAGACTTTTACAGCGATTTTATTTCGTTCCTGCAAAAAAAGGATTATGCAGCCAACACCGTTGGCAAATTCATTAAAAACTTAAAGGTATTCCTTAACAAAGCCACCGAAGAAGGTATTAACACTAATCTTGCTTATAAAAGCCATAGGTTTGTAAAAATTCAGGTTGAAACGGATAAGGTTTACCTAAATGAAAAAGAATTAAAGCAATTAGAGGATTTAAACCTAAGCTCTAAACCATATTTAGAAAGAGTTAGAGACTTGTTCCTAATCGGTTGTTGGACAGGATTGCGTTTTGGAGATTTAACCAGGATAACACCCGATAAAATAGAAAACGGATATATTAATATAATTCAATCCAAAACAAGTGATAGGGTAATTATTCCACTACATCCGATTGTAAAAAGAATTCTAAGTAAATACAATGGTAAACTACCTTCTTCAATTTCCAATCAAAAAACCAATAAGTACATAAAAGAAGTTGCCCGATTAGCTGGACTTAATCAAATAGTAACAATATCAACAATTAAAGGAGGCAAAAAAGAGATAGAGGAAATGCCTAAGTATTCGTTAATATCTACCCACACAGCCAGAAGGTCATTTGCTACAAATCTTTACAAAGCGGGTTTCCCCGCTCATTCAATAATGAGGATAACGGGACATAAGTCGGAGAGTAGTTTCCTTAAATACATAAAAGTTTCTCCACAAGAACACGCTGAATTATTAGCGAAGTTTTGGGATAAAAAATTAGAGGAAAAAGCTATTTAAGGGAGATTAAAAAAGGTTTCAAAAGATGCACAATCGAGGTTTCAAAATATGCACAATCGGAAAATTTAACCAATCCTTTGTATTTAAAGGGATAGAGGACATTTTGCCTAAATAAAAAGGTTTCAAATTTATAATTACAGAGGTTTCAAATTAATAATCACAGAGGTTTCAAATTAATAATCACAGGAAATTTAATCAATTCTTTGAATTTAAAGGGATAGAGCGATATTTTACGCAAATTAAAAGGTTTCAAATTTATAACATATATAGTAGTATTAAATAAGTAAGATTAAATAAGAGTAATGAATCTAACGATTCATTGGTTTTCTTTTTTTATTTTGAATTAGGAAGAATGAAAAAAGATAAATGAATTTTCCCTATTTATTAATTGAAGAAAACAAAACCTTAAATAACAAATCAAATTTCCCTATTCAAAAGATAGGATACCTAATCCTCCTATCCATTTATTAAAATAAAAAACAAAAGGTATTTCCCTTGTCCGCTTTCCCTGCTTCTTTCCCTTGCTCTCTCTTGCGCTATTTTTGCATAAAATTAGGCTTATATTTTAGTTTAAAATATTAATAGGTATATTTCTTCACCCCAACAAAAAATAACGCCTTAAATAGGCCTTAAATTGAATTTCTTATTTTTCTTTCTTTTCTTAAAAGTAATTATCCAGGTATTACCAGGTATTAACAACGTCTATTTTTGCCTATTTTATTTTAACCTGAAACAGGAAAGTAATATAATTGCATTAGTAGTAATTCAAACCAAACCTTAATCAAATCCCTAATTCAATTTAATCAATTTCCTTTCTCTCTCTTTGATTGTTTAATGCTTTTTTTGCATAAAATTAGGCTCAAATTTGAGTTATCTAATTTCATTCGATAAATAATACCAGAGCAAAAAAAGAAGGCTTTAAATAGCCTTAAATTGAATTTTCTCTTTTGTCTTCTTTCCTATTTGTTTTAATGGTGATATATCAAAGCTTATTATCCCTTATTTTTAATTGAAATTAGCCTGAATTTTATCTTTAAAATTTAAAAAGGTATAATAACACCAACAAAAAAAGAAAATCAAAAAATAAGGCTTAAAATTGAATTCCTGGAATTAATAACAAATCCAATTTAATTTCTCCTAATTACATTTGTAAGAATAAACCTAAATTAACAACACGCTATTTTTGCCTATTTTTAGCCTTATAATTTAGTTTAAATGTAAAAATAGGGTAATAGTCCAGAGAAATAAAAAAATCAAAAAATAAGCCTTAAAATGAATTAATTTGAGTTGTTAGGCAATTAACTAAAATCTAAAATAAAAGGTTAATCTTTGCTCTAATCCAAGATTGTTTCAGAAAAAAATTAAAAAAATTCTTTGCCTAATCCTTTGAGAATTAAGATAAATATATTAAATTTGTATAGTTCGTTTAAAAAATATGCTCAAAAATGTATTACAAAAATAGCTTTAAAGCTATATATATTAAAAAGATATTCGTTTAATCTTTAAAATTTTAATTGAAATGAAAACTAAAACTCAGAGAAACAGCAACTTTATTAAGATACCTTATTCAGTTCTTTTTGCTAAAGACTTGACAGACAAACAAAAAATAACTTTCGTTAAAATAGTGGAAAAGAACGAAATAAAAGCCAAAGAGATAGCAGATTTTCTCTATGGTAGTCACGACCATTCTAAGGAGATAAACGTAATTAAAGATATATCTATTCTTGTTAAGAAAGGTTATTTAAAAAAGAAAGGCAAAAGCAAATACGAAGTCAAAGAAGAAGATAAAAGGGTAAACATTCCAAAGAGTTATTTATACAACGAAAAATTAAATTGGAAGGACAAAATATTCGGTATTCAATTGTTTGCATTAAGATTGAAAGACAATTATTTACCCAAGAAAACAATAATAAGCGAAAAGCTCAATATTTCCCAATATACATTGAGCAGGAAGCTAAAAACTTTCCTGGATAGAGAGTTGATAAAGGTAGAAAGTGAAGGGATTAGATTGTTAACGGATAATTTATTTGAAAAAAGAAAGGATATCACCCTAATCCTTGATGAGATAGGCAATATCCTTTCCGATGTGAATATCAGTAAGTTAAAAGAGTTAAAAGAAAAGCACAATACTAACGGTGCAATTGTGATTTATGTTTAACCCATTTAAACCTTAAAATAATGAAAGGAGAAGAGCGTAACACACTAACAACCAAAGGTTACACAAAGATACCAACTTTATTTTTAAAATCCAAAGATTTGACCGATAGGGAGAAAATGTTATTTGTTAGAATGTTATCAAAGATTGATTATAAGCAGTTTAACAATAGAAAACAGGAAGATAACCAATTTCAATCATTTGTAAACATTGAAAGCCTTTCGGATTGGTTATTTAAAGCGCAAAAAACCTCATCAAAAAATCAGGTTTCTCAAATATTAACAGGACTTAAAAAGAAAGGCTTTATCGATATTAAAAGCAATCACCAAAACAAAGAAGGAAAGATAATAACGAATAACAAATATTACATTTTAACAAATAAATTAGATTTCGAAAACTTTACAATCGTTCGTAACGATTTTATCGAGGATAGGGAGATTAGTTACGAAGATAAGTTGTTCTTAATTCAATTGAAAAGCCTAACATATAGCAATACCAACAAAATATCTTTGAAAATAAAAGAGATATGCGAAAAATTAAACCTTTCAAAAGTAACTCTCTGGAGGAGATTAAAAGAATTTGAAAAAAGAGGGTGGATTGAAAGAGATAAAGAAGGTATTTCATTGCTTGTAAATAATGCGTTTAAACCATACATAGGAAAAAAGGAAATAATAGATATCCATTCAGATAAAGAAGATATAAAGAGACAATACCAGGAAGCTAAAAAGTACGAACAGGAACGAAAAGAAGCCAGGAAAAATAAGAAAATCAGAGAGATAGAGGAACAACTAAAAGACACCCGACTAATTGAAAGGGTTGAAAACCTTCTTTTATCCATTGAAAGGTTATATCTTGAAGACATTGACAACCAAATCCAAATGGTAAAGGAATCTATTAAAAAAGCAAAAAAGAAAGGGATAAAATTACCCCGAATCCTTTCCCTAGTGAACGAAAAAAGAATGTATCAGTTTGTTTGCAATGAAGTTGACCAGGAAGATGACCAGGAACACAAAGAACAACCATTTTTTTCATTAGAGGAAGATGCTCAAACAATTGAAAATAAAGAGGAAAAGGAAAATATCAATCAAAGCAATATCGATGAGGTTAACCAGGAACCAGGAAAGGAAAAATACACAAATAAAGTTGTTGAAGTGGCAACAGATGAACGAGGTTTACCAATTGAAATAGAGGAAGAAGATTTTGATTTTGAAGAGGTTGAAACAAATGATATTGATGAGGTTACAACACAACAACAAACAAAGACAATTTTCCCTAACAATCAAAAAGAAGAAAATAAAACGGATATCGAAGCCTTAACAAAAGAAAAGTATTATAACCCTAATTATGAATATACTTTCACTGACAAAGAACTATTAAAGAAAATAGACCAGGAAGAAGGGTTATTTTCTTTCTCTATTGGAATGGATAACGAACAGTTAAGGAATTTGCACAACGATATATTAATCCTTAAAGGTAAAAAGCCATTGTTTGAGAAAAAGGAGAAACCTAAGGAAGAAGAGAAAGAAGAAGAAACAAACCAACCAACTACCTACATTACAAAGAGGATTTCAAATAATCCCAAAGAAAAGGAATTGATTAAATATGCTTTAGATAGTTGCCTAATCAGAGACATAGAGGAGATAACCAACGATTCAGATTTTGAGAGCATTAAACAATGCGTTATTAATGAAGCAAAATTAAACGGAGAAATTGAATTTTTGAATAATACATTAAAACCCAATAGAATATGAATAAGAACACGCTAACAGACCAATTTTTATTGGAATTATTTAAACTATGTTTCCTGAAACAACCCGTATTAGATGCGATTGTAAAGCATTTAAAATACGAGTATATTCCCGTAGAATTAAAGGAATTTAAAAAGATATTAAAATCCATAGTTACAATATACAGAGTAACGAACAAATTACCAACCTATGGAGCAGTAAGTCAACAACACAATTTAGACCTTGACGTTCAGGAATTATTGGAAAAAATTAAAAACAGCAAAGTAGCAGATACGGAAGTTATTTTAACACAATTAGAGGATTATATCAAAAGCTTTCGTTTTCAACTTTTAAGCGATAAAATTTTTGATTTGTATAAAGAAGGGAGAAAAGACGAAGCAATTTCATTATCAGCTAAAGAGAGTGAAGAGATAGCAAGGTTTTCAATACGAAGTGAAAGCGGCCAATATTTAAGTTTGTTCAAAGATTTTGAAGACCAACAACGACAAAGAAGACTAAACGCAGAAAAAGAACAAAACGAAAAGGTACCTTTTGGAATCGATTGCCTGGATGAGTTAACCAACGGAGGAATTGAACCCGCTGAAACTGCCCTAATTGTTGCAAGGTCTGGTATTGGAAAATCGACAAGTTTAAAATGGATAGGTTTTATGGCTATACGTTTGGGATATAAGGTTTTACACATTCAGTTAGAGGGAACAAGGCAAGAAGCATATGATAAATATGCTCAGGTATGGACTGCCCTAAGTTACAACCAGATAAATAAGGGAGAGATTGACCAGGAACAATTCGATAAGTTATCAATGGAAGCAAAACGTTTCTGTAATGCAGGAAAAGATTTAGATATCTATGCCTTTGAACAATTCGATGAGGCTTCAATGAATGATATTAGGAATATAGTTATTGATTACGAACGAAAAAAAGGAAGTGTTCCAGATTTAGTTGTTATTGATTCTTTAGATTTGTTGAATCCAGGAGACGGAATAAAATACGGAGTTGATACTCAAAGTATTAAAATGAAATTACAGAACACAGCAAAAAGAATGAAAAATTTATGCGTAGAACTAAAAACCAGAATCTTAACAGCTACACAAACAGGAGATGTTCCTCCTACTATATGGAATGAACCCGATAAAGTAATTACCAGAAATAACATTGAAGGCGACAGGACATTAGTAAAACCTTTTTCCTATGTATTCACGTTGAACCAAACCAACGATGAGAGAGATGTGAAAGAAATGCGTATTTACGTTGATAAATTGAGAAACTATTCAGTAGGTGAACAAGTATTTAAGATTTGTACTGCTTTTCACTCTGGAAGGTTTTACGATAGAAAAAGGACTTTGGATAAAGGCTACTTTAAACCAAAGCAAAAAGATGCCAAATTTGCCCTAAATTAGGCTTATATTTAGGTTTTCTTTGTGAAGTAATATAATTACATTAGAAAGATAGAATAAGGCCAAATAAAGGCCTTATTTTGATTAATTGAGTTTAGTTTAATTACAATTTAATTTAATTAATTGAATGAGAGAGCAATAAAGTAAATGATGCAATTGTTGATGATTTTAAAGTTAAATAGATATGAGAGATAAAGTTTTGAAATTCAGGATTGATAAAGAATTAGAGGAATGGTTGAACGGCCTAAAGGAAGAAACAGGTCTAACCGTATCAAAGATAATTAGGATTCTTATCGAGGATTATCGGAAATATTTCGAATTTAAAAGAGGTAAAGGGGGGGATTTATTAAATAATTGATAATCAGGTTTAAACCAATCGGCGTAGTCATTTTTTTACTCTGTCTACTTTTAAGGGGTTGGGTATCAATTGGTTTTATGTATGTAGAAATATAGATATTTTAATTTAAGTAATAAGGCTATCGTAATTGATAGCCTTTTGTTTTTTTGTACCAAAATTGTACCAAATTTAATTCTTTAATTTTCCTAATTGTTTAGCTTAAAGCGCTGTAACTCAATTACATAGTTGTCCCGCTAGGATTCGAACCCAGACTAAGAGAACCAAAATCTCCTGTGCTACCTTTACACCACGGGACAAACAGTGGTTGCTTTTCTCAAAAGCGATGCAAATATAGAATGTTTTTGGGTAACCTACAAAAAATATTTTTTAAAAAATTATCGGGTATTCATTTTTCTGTTTGTTTTTGCAAGGCAATTGCCATAGTTTAGCAGTCAAAAGAATTTTATAATGAGGTGGTTTATTCCAGTATTGAGACGAAATTTATCGGGCTTGTTGGTTTTAATGACCAGTTTAATTGTATATTTTTTTACCGTTTCTCCCACGGTCAGCTTTTGGGATTGTGGTGAATTTATTGCCTCGGCATATCGTCTTCAGGTGCCCCATCCTCCAGGAGCACCGGTTTATTTATTATTAGCACGTTTTTTTTCCATGTGGGTGTCGGATGCTTCTATGGTGGCCTTTAGCATTAACATTTTATCGGTAATCGCTTCAACATTCTCAGTGTTTTTTCTTTATAAAATTTTGCTTTTGCTTCTGGGAGTTATGACTACTGGGGAGACGCTTAAGAAAAGGCTCTTTATGGAGATGGCATCAGTTGCTGGAGCCCTTATGTTTGCTTTTACCGATAGTATGTGGTATTCGGCGGTCGAAAGTGAGGTATATGCTTCATCTCTTTTTTTCTCCATGATAACGTTGTGGTTGTTTTTGTCGTGGTATTTGAGAGAAAAAGATTCCTCCAGATTATTTTTTTTAGGGGTATATCTATTAGGGCTGTCGATTGGAGTCCATTTGCTGAATCTTTTGTTTATTCCTGTTTTTGTAATGCTCTTTGTCTGGAAAGTCCGGGGACATACTGTGAAATTTACCATCCAAGGGATATTGTTGGGGGTGTTTTTATTAGGGGTAATACATTGGGGATTAATTGTGAACGGGTTGGTTCCGGCCATGTGTCTGGAAGGATGGCTGGTAAACGATCTGGGTTTTCCAAAGCATTCCGGTTTAATAGTTTTTGCGGTAGTCTTGGGGGGAATTCATGTCTTGGGTTTGATATTGACCTGTCGCAGTCGCCCGGTCTTTCATTTTGGTTTTTTGGTTTCTACACTGATTTTGATAGGGTGGTTTTCGTATGCTTTTGTTCTCATACGAGCCGAGGCCGGATGTCCCATTAACATGAATAGTCCAGATAACGTATTTTCTTTGAATGAATATATCAATCGTACTCAGTATGGAAATCGGCCCTTGTTATATGGCCATCATGCAGGTGCTAAAGTTGTTGGATGGGAACAAAAAAAACGCATGATTTATGATGATGAAGGAAAGAGATATAAAGAAGTCGCTTCCAATATGGATCTTTATTTCAGTTCCGAGGATATGGTTTGGTTTCCCAGAATATACAGCCGTCTGCCTCAACATATAGAAGGTTATCAATGGTGGTTGGGGGAGTCGCCATTGAATCGGAAACCTGGATTGTTTTCGCAGGTGTCATTTTTTTTGCGATATCAAATGGGATTTAGTTTTCTTAGATATATAATGTGGAATTTCGTAGGACGTCAGAATGATAGTCAGGGGCATGGTGATATTTTGTCCGGTAATTGGGCAACAGGCATTGGTCTGGTTGATGGATATCGTCTGGGAAGCAGAAAATACCCGCTTGCGGAAGATATTTATAGCTCATCGGCCAATCATTATTTTGGTATTCCGTTGTTTTTTACATTGGTTGGTTTATTGTTTTTGTTGAGAGAAGGAAGAGGTCGAAAACGGATCCTTGTTTTGTTAGGTTTAATCTTTGTAATGACCGGCCCAGCAGTTGTTTTTTATCTTAATCAACCGCCTTTTGAGCCGAGAGAGCGTGACTATGTGTATATTGCGGCATATATGAGTCTTTCTGCAATAGGAGGGGTTGGTGTTTTTGCTTTGTTGAAGGGAATTTACAGAATCTCCGCATCTAATGTCACCCTGCTTCTGTCGGGACTATTAATTTTGCTTGCAGGGCCTGGACTGTTGTTTTCTGTCAATTTGAATGACCATAACCGGTCGTCTCGTTATTTGGCACACGATTTGGCCATTTCTCAACTTCGTAGCTGTCCCCCCAATGCCATTTTATTTACTTATGGGGATAATGATACCTATCCTTTATGGTATGCGCAGCAGGTTGAAAATATTAGAATGGATGTGCGGATTGTAAACTTGGGACTGTTGAGTGCACCTTGGTATGTAAAGCAGATTAAAAAAGCAGTTCAGGGCTCAGGAGGACTTTCGTTGACGTTGCCTTTTGATTTTTATTTGAATCATCAATTGGACTATGTCGGTGTATCGCGTTCTGACCTTTCGCCGGTTGAGGGGTCTCAAGCTTTGTTACAGCTAAAAAGACAATTGTCGGGATTGTCGGCGAAAGATCAATTGTTAGGTGAAGAATTGGCGCCAGTTTGGGAGTTACGATTACCCAATGAAGAGGTTTTGGTTTGGCGTTTATCCCCTGGTTATCTTTCGACAGGGAGTTTGGTTCTTTATGATATTATTTCTTCTAATATTGAAAATCATGCGGTTTGTTTTACTCGAAATGTTGATCGGAGTGCCCTTCATGGACTTGACCATCATTTTATTCCGCGGGGTTTGGTTTGGCAAGTAGGGCAAACCAATTCAGAAAATGGGGTACAGGGAGTATTGGCTGACTATTCTTTGTTTATGGATAGTATCAGAATAGGTAGGTCATCAGAAGTTTGGTGGGATAATACCTGTCGCCAGGCACTTGATGCGGCCGGGTATCGTGAAGCAGTTATTGACCTGTCTCATCGTTTGCTGAGCTCAGGATACCAATCTAATGTTGTCCGCCTTTTAAAGAAGAGTATTAAAGAATATCCCTATTCTCCCTATATGCCTCAGTTATCAATGGTTGAAATGGCCCGCTTACTAGTCCAATGCAATGAGAAGGCCGAAGCTGAAAAATTGGTGCGGGATATTATTTACGTGAATCTCCAGGATGTTTATTATTTCGTTTATTCAGGCTTTGATACCAGTTATGTAAAGCATCGGTATTGTGAGCTGTTCGGCCAATTGAGGGCGCTGGCAGAAGATCTTGACCTCACAGGACTTCTTGCTCAGATAGATACAGAACTCCATTATCTTTGCGGATTTTGATTTGAGGATCAGAGAAGGTAGCAAAAACCAAAAATATGGGATATTACTAACTTTTATGTATTTTTGGCAGGCTTGCAGTTCCTTGGGAAAAATATAGAAATAAATAAACTTTAAGCAGAGTCTCTATTTGTGAATATTGCTCTTAAAGAGAGGGTTGTATAAAATAGATGTTGATGTGAGAGTTGTTGGGTTTTTGTAAGCTTGATTTTATCTTGATAATAGTTGCAAAATATAACCATTAACAAATTAGATAGTCACCACTAGCCCCGATTTAAGGGGAAGATGCTGGACCCAATAAAACAGACAAACAATATACTGATGAAGCATTACAAAAATTACAATTTGGCAACAGGCTGGCTTACTTTTTTTATTTCAGCTTTTGTTTATTTGTCAACTATTGAGCCCACTGCCAGTTTTTGGGACTGTGGCGAATTCATAGCCTCTTCTTATAAGCTGTTGGTAGGTCATCCTCCGGGAGCACCTTTTTTTATGATATTGGGACGATTCTTCACTTTATTTGCCCCGGATAGTACGCATGTGGCAGCAATGGTAAATTCAATGTCTGCTTTGGCCAGTGCGTTGACCATAGCCTTTTTGTTTTGGACCATTACCCATCTGGCACGTAAGATTTTTGTAGATAATCATGAGCATGCCGAGATCTGGAGATATTGGGCGGTGCTAGGCAGTGGATTTGTTGGTGCTATGGCCTATACTTTTACCGACACCTTTTGGTTTTCTGCGGTGGAAGGAGAAGTATATGCGATGTCTAGTTTGTTTACAGCTGTTGTTTTTTGGGCGATCTTAAAATGGGAGAATATAGCCGATCAACCCTATGCCAATCGCTGGCTCATTTTTATCGCCTATTTGATGGGGCTTTCTATCGGGGTTCACCTGCTTAATTTGTTGGCCATTCCTGCAATCGCGATGGTTATTTATTTTAAAAATTTTGAAATCAATAAGAATAATACCATTAAAGCACTGGCTATCTCTGCATTTGTGTTATTGTTTATCCTTTATGGAATTATTCCGGGCGTCCCTAAAATTGCAGGGATTTTTGAATTGGCCTTTGTGAATGGAATGGGACTACCATTTAATTCCGGTTTGTTTGTGTATTTGGTATTACTGGTGGGTGGTTTGATTTATGGTATTTATTATACTTACATCCGAGGGAAAGTACTGATGAATACGATTCTGACTGCTGTAACGGTTATTATTTTTGGATATTCTTCATTTGCGCTTATTATGATTCGTTCTTCGGCGCAACCCACGATGGATCAAAACTCTCCTGATAACGTTTTTGCACTTATTTCCTATTTGAACAGGGAGCAGTATGGTGATCGCCCATTATTTGTAGGTGAATATTATAACTCTCCTGTTGATAGGGAGGCAACCCAGCAGAAAAAAGGCTCGCCCATAAGAATTCAGAAAGACGGACGGTATGAGATTGTACAATATCGTCCCGAGTATGTGTTTGATTCCAGAACCACGACTTTTTTCCCGAGGATGTACAGCCGACAGGCTAGCCATATTGAAGAATATAAGCGTTGGGCTAATATAAAAGGAAAACCAGTGTCCATCATGGACGTACAGGGGACTCCTCAAACTATTCAGTTGCCCACCTTTGGTGAAAATCTGAGATTCTTTTTTAACTATCAGATTCGGTACATGTATTGGCGTTATTTTATGTGGAATTTTGTGGGGCGCCAGAATGATATCCAAGGCAACGGTGAATTACATTATGGTAACTGGATTTCCGGAATTCCATTCGTCGATGATGCCTTGTATGGAGACCAGTCAAAATTGCCTGATCATTTAAAGAACAATCCTGCCAGAAATACTTATTTCTTCCTTCCGTTTATATTAGGATTATTGGGATTATTGTTTCAATATCATTCCGGGAAGAAAGGGAAACAGGGATTCTGGATTGTCATGTTACTGTTTTTTCTTACAGGCCTGGCCATTGTGTTATATCTAAATCAGACGCCTCTTCAGCCTCGGGAACGGGATTATGCATACGCTGGTTCCTTCTATGCTTTTTCCATATGGATTGGTTTGGGCGTTCTGGCATTGGTGGATGGTCTGAAACGATTGACGGGAGGGAAGGTCGCCGCTGTAGTTGGCTCTTTAGTGTCTTTGGTTTTGGTTCCAGGAATTTTGGCTGCCGAAAACTGGGATGATCATGACCGCTCACACAGGACGGTGGCGCGTGATCTGGCGAAGAATTATTTGAATACCATTGATGAAAATGGAATTATTTTCACCAATGGTGACAACGATACTTTCCCCTTGTGGTATGTGCAGGAAGTAGAAGGAGTAAGAACAGATGTTCGAGTTTGTAATCTAAGTTATTTGCAGACCGATTGGTATATTGATCAAATGAAGCGTAAATCCTACGAATCAGATCCTCTTCCTATCTCTTTAGAGCACGATCAGTATGTTACTGGTAAGCGTGATATGGTATATCTGATTGATCGGGTTAAAGGTGATGCTGATTTGAAGGAGGCCATGCAATTCTTGAAAAGTGAGAACGATCGTACCAAACGCGTACCAGGATACAGTGGGCGAATTGAATATCTTCCCTCCAATTCATTTACCCTTGCAGCCGATAGTCTTAAGTTGTTGCAGAAGAGATATGTGAGTGAACAATATGCACATTTGATGGATTCAGCAATGCATATCAGTTTGGGAAGCAAAGATTACATTTTAAAAAATGAGATGATTGTTCTGGATATGCTTGCGACCAACGATTGGAATCGTCCGATATTTTATGCTGTTACAGTTGGTGGCGAAAATTATGTGGGGTTAGGTAATTATTTCCAACTCGAAGGTTTTGGCTATCGGATTGTTCCGATAAAAGTAAACAGCAAAGATGGCATGACCGGTCGTGTGGATACGGAAAAAGCCTACCGGAATTTCATGGAAGTTTATGATCTGGAGAATTTTAAGGATCCCCGTGTATATCTTGATGAAAACCATCAGCGGATGGCGATAAATATTCGAAATAATATGGGTCGACTTGCCAATGCATTATTGGATGAGGGAAAAACAGAAAAAGCATTGAATATCCTGAATAAGGCCTTGGATGTTATTCCTCCTGACAGGGTGCATCATAACTATTTTTCTATATTTCTGGCTGAAGGATATTACAGGGCTGAACAAAAAGAAAAAGGAGATGAGATACTGGAAGGGTTGGCTTCTATTAACTTTCAGGAGTTAGATTTCTTTTTGTCCCTGCCTCCTTCCAAACGTAATTTTGTGATGTCAGAGCTTCGTCGAACAATGGCCATATATGCTGAGATTATTCGTACGGCAGAAAATTTTGACAGGGAGGATTTATTGGAAAAATTAAAAAATGAATATGACAGTAGCCTGCAGAAGACGGGCTTTTTTGAATAGACGTTCTGAATGGATTACACAACCTCCTCTTTTAATGAGGAGGTTGTTTCCTAAAAGGGTTCTGTGGCGAGCTAAAGTGGATGATAAACGCATCTTCCTTACGTTTGATGACGGACCAGTTCCCGGGATTACCCCCTGGGTTATTGATCAGCTTAGAAAGTATGGGTTCCGGGCTACTTTTTTTTGTGTGGGGGATAATGTGAGAAAATATCCTAGAATATTTTCTCAGTTAAAGCAGG
Source organism: Thermophagus sp. OGC60D27 (assembly GCF_052400625.1). Classification (NCBI taxonomy): domain Bacteria; kingdom Pseudomonadati; phylum Bacteroidota; class Bacteroidia; order Marinilabiliales; family Marinilabiliaceae; genus Thermophagus; species Thermophagus sp. OGC60D27. The sequence goes on along the minus strand of NZ_JBQTGH010000002.1, from coordinate 112,755 downwards.
CCAGCTTTGAAACTGCCATACATGGGTTTCACCATAGACCTGCGCATCGATTGACGAGAGCAGAATTCGATACAGAACTCAGGCGGAGTATTGAATTAAATTCCCATGCTTGTTGGTACCGGCCTCCTCATGGTATTCTTATTCCATGGCGTGCTTCGCAAATTGGGAAATACCATTTAAATATTGCCATGTGGGATGTCTTGTCGCAAGATTATGATCGCACCCTTAACCCGGAAACCATAATAGATAATGTAATAGGCCATGTACGCCCTGGTTCATTGATCGTTTTTCATGATTCGTTGAAGGCATGGCCCAACTTAAAGAAAGCCTTGCCCGTAGTTTTGTCATGGCTATCCGAAAAAGGATATCAAACAGATATATTGAGTTCATTAAACCAAAACATAAGAAAGTTATGAATATTCTTCTCATCGGGTCTGGAGGTCGAGAGCATGCATTGGCATGGAAAATGCGGGTGAGTCCATTGCTTGATCAACTGTTTATTGCACCCGGGAATGCAGGAACTTCTCTTTTGGGGCAAAATTTGAATATTGCGCCTGACGATTTTTCTGCCATTGGAAAGGCTGTACTGGAGTACCATATTGATATGGTAGTGGTGGGACCAGAAGTTCCACTGGTGAAAGGAATCGGAGATTATTTTCTGAATGATCCGAAATTGTCTGGTGTTCCTATTATTGGCCCCACCTCGCGGGGTGCACAATTGGAGGGAAGTAAAGAGTTTGCCAAACAGTTTATGTTGGCTCACAATATTCCTACGGCAAGATATCTGGCGGTAACTTCCGATACCATTGATGAGGGTGAGCGATTTCTAAAAAAGTTGAAGGCCCCCTACGTTCTTAAAGCTGATGGTCTTGCGGCAGGGAAAGGTGTTTTAATCGTTGAAGATTTGAATGAAGCATGTAACCAGCTGAGGGTGATGTTGGGTGGACAGTTTGGTAAAGCCAGTGAAACGGTGATTATTGAAGAATTTCTTTCAGGAATAGAATTGTCTGTTTTTGTTATAACGGATGGTCACAGCTATATGCTTCTTCCAGAGGCCAAGGATTACAAACGGATAGGAGAGGGTGATACCGGTCTGAATACTGGAGGAATGGGGGCTATTTCGCCGGTACCTTTTGCCGATGAAGAATTTATGGGAAAAGTAGAAGAGCGGATTATTAGGCCTACGATTGAAGGTCTCAATGAGGAGGGTATTTTGTATAAAGGATTTATCTTTTTCGGCTTAATAAATGTTGGGGGTGATCCTTTTGTGATAGAATATAATGTTAGAATGGGAGATCCAGAAACAGAGGTTGTTATACCTAGGCTTAGAAGTGATTTAGTGGAAATATTTAAAGCCGTGGCTGCCGGTAATCTGAAAGATTTGAAGCCCACAATAGATTCTAGAACTGCAGCGACTGTTATGTTGGTTTCAGGCGGGTATCCGGGAAGTTATGAAAAAGGGAAAAACATTTTAAGCCTTGATCACGTAGAAGGCAGTATTGTCTTTCATGCGGGTACCACTATATCAAATGGAGTGATTACTTCTGGTGGCAGGGTGCTGGCGATAACATCCCTTGGTAATTCTATAGATGAAGCTTTGGAGAAATCTTATGAAAATGCCAAGGTTATAAATTTTGAGAATAAATATTACCGAAAAGACATCGGATTTGATTTAAAGTAATTTGAACATGCTTTACAGGACGCTGCACAACAACAGCCTCGTGGCTTTTATTTTAGTTCCGGTTATTTTGTTATTGTTTTGGGTTCGGGTTTTTCTTTTTGAGGGAGCCGGGCCTATAAGTTTTGATGGTATCTCCATGCCATTATGGGAGTGGTTGGTACGTCCCATATTTGGACAGAGTGCAATTGGGGCGGCTGCGTTTTCATATGTTTTGGTTGTATTAACGGCATTTACGGTCAACCGGATGGTTGGCCGTTATGGTTTAATGGGCCGCCAATCTGTTTTGCCTGCAGTTTTGTATGGTCTGCTTGTGAGTGGTTTTTTGGTGGTGCAACGGTTGAATGTTGTATGGATGTATAATTTGTTTTTTTTGCTGGCAATTGAACGTGTTTTGGGCATTGTAAACCATGGCCGGCAGGAAGGACGCAGCTTTGATGCATCACTTTTGATAGGAATAGGGTCTCTGATGTATGCAAAAGGATTATACTTGTATCCTTTGCTTTTGGTGGTGATGGGAGGTCTTCGTTATCTGACATTTAGAACGTTTGTTGCCAGTTTAATGGGGCTTTTGTTGCCGTTTGTTTTAAGTGCTGGCTATTTTTTCTTTTTGGGGAGATTTATGGAATTTGGGGTCTTTATTGTTTTTAATTTACTCTCCAATACAGGCCAGCTTAGTCACAATCTTGGCACGCGTATTTATTTGCCACTTTTGGTTTTTTTAACGCTATTGGCAATCATAAATGTATTTCGGTATCTTCCAACTCAAAAAATTATTAATCGAAAAATATTCAGAGTTATAGTTTGGTTAATTCTATTGACGGCAGGTGCGTGTCTTACTCCATTCTTTTCTGTGGAGCTGACTCCAATGGTGGCTGTAGGTCCGTCAGTGGTATTGGCATTCTGGTTTGATAAGATATCGGGAAAATTTTGGCAGGAAACCCTTTTATGGTTGATGGTAGGAATAGCAGTATTAGCACAATTCTTCCTAAATGGATAATCAGTGCTATATCCATTTTTGAAGGGTGTGCTGAAGGTCGTTTAATTTGACTGGTTTTCCTATATAGTCGTTCATCCCGACTTCCAGACATTTTTCACGGTCACCTTTTAATACATTTGCTGTCATGGCGATAATTGGAGTGGAAATACCAGCTTTTCGTAATTCTTTTGTGGCATCAAGACCATTCAATAATGGCATTTGTATATCCATTAATATCAAATCAAAATTTTCTTTTTTGTTCAGAATCAAGTTGACAGCCTCCTGTCCATTGGATGAAATGACTGTTTGAAGGCCGATTCTTTCTAACATCTTTTCTGTGATTTTCTGATTAATCGGATTATCTTCTACCAATAAAATTTTCTTATTCTTGTGAGATGAAGAGGAAACTAATTTTTTGTTTTTTTCTGTGTTTGGATCGTTAAAAAACAGTTGATTAATAGTATTGAAAAGAAGAGTTTGTTTAATTGGTTTTTCCATTATTACATCAAACCCATCCATTGCTGAGATTCTTCGAGACGAGAATAATATGGTTTTAACGTTAGTCGGACGTTGCTTGAGTTGATTGATGAGGAGTTGGTCTGGTGCGTTGAGGTTTAGAATATGGGAATTAATAATGATAAGATTAAAATTATTGTTTTCCTGAATTTTTTGAAAGGCAGACTTCTCATCGTTGGCCACTTCCGGTGAAATACCCCAATTATAAAACATCTTTTTTATAAGGAGGAGGTTGGTCCGGTGATTATCGACAATAAGGGCTTTAAGAGTATTCATCTTGGGGTTTTTAATGTCGATATTTGTTTTGTTTTTGTCAAAGGTAAATGGAAGAATAAAATGAAAGACAGAGCCGGGATTTTCTTTTGACCAGGCAAAACTGGGATTGGGGCTTTCTACCCATATTTTACCCCCCATCAGTTCAACTAGCATTTTTGAGATGCTCGTACCCAAACCAGTTCCTCCATATTTTCTGGTTGTAGATCCATCTGCCTGAGTAAACGATTCGAAAATTTTTTCTTTCTTTTCTGAAGGAATCCCGATTCCTGAATCCTCAATGGCAAAATGGAGAAGGATTTCTTTTCCATCCTTACGTTCCAAGTCCACTTTCAGTACGACTTCGCCTTCTTGTGTGAATTTCACAGCATTTCCCATCAGATTGATGATGACCTGAATGAGACGTCCTTCGTCTCCGATGATGATGGCAGGAATGGATTCATCTACTGATGCCATTAGTTCTAGGTTTTTTTCATGACTTCTAAAAGACATCTGATCCAGTAGGTAATCAACTGTTGAACGAAGATTGAAAGGGTATTTTTCAATTTTCATTTTTCCTGCTTCAATCTTTGAAAAATCGAGTATGTCGTTAATAATGTTCAGGAGATTGTCGCAAGAACGGCTAATTATGGTAAGAATGTTTTGTTGGTCTCGATTTAACCTAGTTTGTCCCAATAGTTCGGTTGCTCCAATAATTCCATTCATTGGAGTTCTTATTTCGTGACTCATATTGGCCAGAAACTCAGATTTAGCTTTGTTGGCTTCAGCTTCACGGCGCTGGATTTCTTTCTGTACAGTAATATCCATAAAAGCCTCAAGCATTATTTCCGTATGGTTGACTTTGACAGGGATAATGTTTTTCAGAATTGTCCGTGAAATATTGTTTTCTTCGACAGTAAGCCTTTCTTCCAAGGTGGTGATGGTAATTCCTGCAACTTCATCTTTATACTGATCCTTTTTTAGGGTTTGGAAGAGCTGGTGATAGTGATGTTTTTTTACAAATTCTAACGCATCCTCCAGATTGTCAAATCCCATTGTAGTAGCTGCTGTTAAATTAATCTCCTGAATATTTTTATTTTGATCGGTAATAAGAATACCTACAGGCAGATTTTCAGTGATTGTTTTTAGGGCTTCAATTGATTCTTTAAGCGACTGGGTTAGCAGTCTTTTTTCTGTCACATCTTCTTTAATGGCAATAAAGTTGGAAATGGTATTTTCTTCATTTAGGACGGGAGAAATGGATACTTGCTCCCAAATAATTTCTCCTTTCGAATTATAGGATTGAATTTCACCTTCCCACGATTTCCCTTCCTGAATGATGTCCAAAAGGCGTGCAGAAAAACTATCATCGTTTTTGGACTGAAGAAAATGAAGACTGGTTCCCTCTATTTCTTTTTTTGAAACATTGTTTCGTTTCTCAAATGTTTTATTGATATACTCGATAATACCGTGAGTATTAGTTATTAATATGGATACTGGGCTCTGCTCAACGGCTTTCAACAGCTTTTTGTTGGTTTCTTCTGCTTTTTGTCGGTTAATCAGTACAAGTCGGATCTGGTTAATGATGAGAAATGTAATGAACCCTGCGAGGAAAGAAAAAACTACCAAGCTAAGATACTTAAGTCGGGTGTATTTTTCAAAAACAATAAGGTGACGTTTGTTGAGCGCCGAAATGGTTTTACTAATCTTAAACGAGATCTGGTTTTCAAACTCATAAATTCTGGCAAGAATGCTTTCTGCTTGTTTTTGGTAAAAACTGATAGATTCCAGATTGGGTTGTTTGGCAGTGGGGGCAGAAATTAAAATACCTTCCAAAGAACCGGTAATTTTTGCAGAAAGGGATTGCAGTTCGTATAGTAAAGGGGCAATGTCTCTAATCTCTTGGATGGTCCCGGTATATTCATCATTACGGTATTTGATCACTTCTTGTATTCTATCCTGATCTTCCATGTTAACCGCTTTAATGACGGTTACATCTCCCCCTTTGTCCAGTTTTTCGAGAATATTGACCGATTGGGTGATGCGGTTTCGGATATCTTCTTGGATATTATTTAATTGTTGTGGATGTGTGATGGATGAAAAAGATTTAAAAATGAGATTAATATGGAGGAGGTTTTCTCTAAGTAAACCTTCCATTCTTTGTTTTTGCTCCTGATTGCGAATCGTTTCCTGATAGTGGATGGTGTGGTTACGGTCAAAGTAGTTGTCAATTAGGATAATGGCTGCTATGGTAATTACAAAAATTCCAAGTAACAAATATAGTTTGTTAATTAAGGGTTCATTAAAAAATCCCTTGCTGGAGGGAAAGGATAATCTCCCAAATATATTTTTTTCAGCTTTTTTCCCCAAAACAGATTCTATTAGTCGTCAATAAATAGATAATGCCATAAATACATACCATTGAAAAATACTCTTAATTCATTAGTATGGCAACAATAAATATACAATTAAATTGGCGAAGAAGGAAGTTCCGTTATTCCATATTTTCGGAAAAATTTTTTTCCGGAATGAGTTTTAAGTCGGTCGATATATTTTAATGCATTTTGTTTATTGGGCGCATCTTTAAGAATGGCCGCCAAAACTTGAAAAAATACCGTGTCTGAAGGAATATGAAGGGTGTCTGTTTTTAGTTCCATGACATCCGAGCTCAAATAGTCCGATGCCCAGTCTATCGCGACCTGGGACTGTCCGGAAGAGATATTTCTAAGGAGTCCTCTGGAGTCGGTTGTAAGGGACAATACCGATTTTACTACATCATTGTATACAGAGTGCTTCTTTAATAAGATTTCAGTAGCCTGTCCCAGCGAGCTGGTTTCGGGGTTGGCAAGAATAATTCCCAAATTGGTAGAGGTTAGTGTGGCAAAGTCACCATTAAAATTGAGTGGATTTCCTCTAGAGACCAAATAAATGAGTGTTTGATATCCAATAGGTATCGTATCTTCAAATAACTCTGGATTGGTCATTGACATGTTGTCGATAGCCAATCGACAGTCCGGGATAAATATGTCCGCTTCGCCGCGATAATGAATTAAATTGGATAGATTTCTTGCACAATCGTTTTGAATGCTGATTCTTATTCCTGTTTCCTTCTCAAATTCTGATGAGAATTCCCGAACTGAGGCCAGTATACCGTTTTCACAATAGATTACTAGTTTGCTGTCTGGCTCATTGTTTTTTTGTGTGTTTTTGCAATGCGTCAGAAAGCCGATTGAAATAATTGAGAGAATGGAAATAGCTATTTTGAAAATTTTCACAGTTTGTCCTCTATAATTTGTTATTATATAAATAAATTCATAAGAGGGTAATCTATTCCTCCAGTTGTAGGGATTCCGTACAAAATAAATTTTTCAACAAAAAAATATCTCTATCAAAGAAATCCAATTTCCTTCCAAATGGCTTTTATAAGAAGGATATCCTTCATTCATTCTCCTGAAAATGTTTAAATATTAAATGATCAGCATTGTTTGTGGTAACCTTCATCTCTAGGCTTGATTCATTCGGATGAAAAATATTGGCCGAACGTAATGCGCCTGAATTGCCTGAATTTTATACATGTTCTTCTTGGGCGAACACTTCAATACTCGTTTCATCAGTATAAAATTAGGTTAAATCATTGGTCTGATGGAACTCGCATGATCTTAAGTTTTATACATTCTCTTGTTGCGACAAACTCAGTTGGTCATGCTGGTTTCATTTGTAAAAAAGGGTTGCCAATTATTGTCTTAGGGTTGATTTGTGGGATGAGAGAGCCTATTTAGTGTTAATGGGTTTGATCGGGTGGGTGGGGAAATTATTTAAATGCCTGACATTAAAAATACTTTTCAATATCTTTTTCTAAAATACTTCTCTATAAAAATGAATTAAAAAGTCTTGTTGCAAGATACGATGCAATGAATATTTCTTCACGGAATTGGTCACAAAAATGAAGTCTTTGGTCAAAAGGAACCGTTCTTTGAGGACTCAATTTTGTGCTTATGGCTGATAAAGTGCTTTTTAATCCACCTGGGAACAAGAAAAGTTCCAATAAAGAGGTAGGGGTAATAGCTGATGATTCGCCACAAAAATGCAATGGCAATCCCAGTCCCCGCAGGAATGAATGCCGCCAGGAATTCCTTAAACACATATTCAGCAAATCCGCTACCTCCAGGTGTTGGACTAATCAGCATCATGATCCACATTACCAGTTGCTTTCCGAAAACATGTAGATGATCTTCCCAACCGAGCCATCTGATGCCAAAAAAAGTGATTATGAGCGTATTTACTACCCAGTATCTGGCAGTCCAACTGAAAAATGTAGCCCAAAACGCTTTCATCCATTGGTGTAATGGCCAACCTTTGAATTCTCTAGAAGCCTGAATTAAGTCGGTTCCTGATTCGTTGGCTTGTGGTCTCCATTTTCGGATAATGGGGAGCTTAAAAATCATTAACAGGAGCCACTTAAGACCGCGGGGATTGATGAATAATCCGTAGCTTAAAATTAGTGTGTAGATTAATTTTATGAAATATCCTCCCAAGGCTAGGAGGAAAAATTTGTTTTGAAACCATGGTATGGCTGGGGCTGATGGATCTAGGACAAATATATCTGACCGACCTAGAAAAAAAAGCAGAATAGGGAAGGTGAATATAAAGTATAACTCATCAAGAAAAGAGGTTACCATTACCACAGCCGTGCTACGTCCAACACTTATTCCTTCTTTGTTTACGAAAAAAATAGCAACGCTGGTGCCTCCTATTGCAGAGGGGGTAATTGCTGAAGTAAACTCCCAAAGCATTATAATATTAAAGGCTTTTCTCCATGTTAATTTTTTGTTGGTCAAAATGCGAAGTCTCAACATATAGCCAAAATCGCGAACTGCCATCAGTGCAAATGAAAAAAGGAGCCAGAAGAAAGACCATCCAGAGAAACTAATGAGGTTAAAACTATTGGGATCAAACTCCCGATATAGCAAATATGCGGTTACTGATAAACCAATTGCTATGGGAAGAAATATTCTGACCGGACGAATACTGCGTATGATTTTTCCTGAGTTGTCTGTCATTTCAGATATTCTGGCGATTGATGTTTGACATTGATAAATTCGAAGAGCTGGTATGATTTCGCCTCCAGAAACAATGGTTCGGGAATCAATGGCATCGCCTTCGAACTCAAAAGCTCATGTATTTTGGCTGAATAGGATCAAATTTAAGGTACAAAGTTACTGTATCCTAACCATAACGGAAAGATGGGTTGTTAAACTTTCTGAAATAGACATTAATTAAAATAAAAAAACCGGACTTTTTGCCCGGTTTATATTAATTTAGTAGGTGGAGATGAGGGGAGTCGAACCCCTGACCTCATGACTGCCAGTCATGCGCTCTAGCCAACTGAGCTACACCCCCTGATTTTGCTGTGCAAATATAAAGTAAATTTGGGAAATTGGACAAAAGATTTTTATGAAAAAATTATTCTGTGTGGATCCGGATCCTAATAATAGGACTTTAAATTTGTTTTTATTGTTGTTATAAAGGGATTTACAAGTTGATTGGTTGTTTCACTAAATTAAAAAGAACCCAAAAAAATGCGCAGAATTGGTAATAAAATCCTATTTTTAACGTCCCGTTTGGCATAATTTGCCTTAATTTGGGAATTAGAAACATTGAAAACCGTTTACAGTCATTAATTTAGGCACCAAAATTCGATTTTTATGGAAGTAAAGAAGTCGCCAAAAGCAGATTTGGAAAGCAAGAAGACCGTTTTCATGCAAATTGGTCTTGTTGTGGTGCTTTCTCTGGTTTTCATCGCCTTCGAGTGGACAACCACTGACACGAAAGTCAACGAAGGTTTGAAAATTGAGGAAGATGAAGTTGAAGAGGAGATCATTCCGATCACCCGTCAGGATGAAGTGAAACCCCCACCACCACCGCCACCACCAAAAGTGACCGACATTTTGAACATTGTTCAAGATGATGTGGAATTGGAAGAAGAGTTGATTATTCAGGACACTGAAGCTACTGAGGAGACTGAAGTGGATTTTACTGATATGACCACCGATGAGGAAGAGGAAGAAGCCCCGGTTTTCTTTATTGTAGAAGAGATGCCTGAATTCCCGGGTGGTGAGTTGGCGCTTCATAAGTATCTTGCCAGTACGATTGAATACCCGGTCATCGCGCAGGAAAATGGAATTCAAGGACGTGTTTATGTGAAGTTTGTTGTTAATACGGATGGTTCAATAACCGATGTGGAAATTGCTCGAGGTGTTGATCCCAGTCTTGACAAAGAGGCTTTAAGGGTAGTGAAAAGCATGCCTAAATGGAAGCCAGGGAAGCAGCGGGGAAAATCTGTAAGAGTTTCTTATACAGTACCTATAAACTTTGTATTGCAGTAAAACCTTAATGTTTTAAGAAGAAGATAAAAAAAGAGGCTGTCTTTTGGGACAGCCTCTTTTTTTATAATTTAAGTGGTAGATCGTTTTGAAAGGAAGACATTTTTTTAGCATTATTGAGATTTAAATAAATAGAATTACAATTCATTAATCAATTGCTTTTTGAAACGGATTGATTCTATCTTCTGACAATAAATTTGACAGGAGAAGATTGGTTTATTTCTGCCCGATCAATTAATAAAAAAGTCTTTTGAAATTTAAAACTATATAAATAAGGGATACATGCTTTAGAATCGGATATCTGAAATTTGTTTCGAAAAAGGATTTCGATTTTTAAGTTATTTTTAAACTCTTTGGATGGCTCTTCTTGTAATATGAGAGCTGAATTGACTCCTATTTTCAGGTTACTATTTTAACGTTTTATCCACCAATTTAAATTACTTTTGTCTTATCTGCCTATTAAAAGGACTAGTGAATTAATAATGGGATTCTCCGAAATGGACAATTTATTTCAATAATAAATGAAAACCAATGATGTGGAGGTTCTAAAGCTATATTTGAAAACTTAACAATTCTTACTTAATGAACGATCTGATATCTACAGCAAAAGAGATTGAAAAGGTAATTCTGGTTGCTGTGCGTACACCCGATGTGAGTGAGCAAGAAGTCAATGAATATCTTGAAGAATTGGCATTTCTGGCTGAAACGGCCGGGGCCGTTCCCGTTATGAGATTTGTTCAGTCGTTGTCGGTTCCGGATAAGCGCTTTTTTGTGGGAAGTGGAAAACTAGAAGAAATGGTCGCTTATGTAAAGGTTCATGAAGAGGTTAATGCTGTTATTTTTGATGATGAACTGACGCCTTCTCAGTTAAAAAATCTCGAAGAGGCTTTTCGTAGAAGAATTTTGGATCGCACTAATCTTATTCTGGATATATTTGCCAAGAGGGCACGGACAGCCCATGCTAAAACTCAAGTGGAATTGGCCCAGTATCAGTATTTGTTACCTAGGCTTACAAGAATGTGGACTCACCTGGAGCGACAACGTGGTGGAATTGGGATGCGTGGTCCTGGAGAAAAGGAGATCGAAACAGACCGTCGAATTATTCGGGATAAGATAGCAAAACTGAAAGCTGATCTTAATAAAATTGACAAGCAGAAAGCTACACAACGAAAAAACAGAGGAAAACTAGTTAGGGTGGCTTTAGTGGGATATACCAATGTAGGGAAGAGCACCATTATGAATGCGCTTACAAAAAGTAATGTTTTTGCCGAAAATAAATTGTTTGCGACCCTCGATACAACCGTCCGAAAAGTTGTGGTGGGTAATTTGCCTTTTTTGCTTTCTGACACTGTTGGTTTTATTCGAAAATTACCTCACCACTTAGTGGAATCGTTTAAGTCGACTTTGGATGAAGTGAGAGAAGCAGATATCTTATTACATGTGGTGGATATTTCTCATCCCGGTTTTGAGAAACAGATTGAAGTGGTAAATCAGACCCTCCATGAAATTAATGACCGGGAAAAACCGATGATTATGGTTTTTAATAAAATTGATGCATTTAAATACGTGCCGAAGGAAGAAGATGATCTGACACCTGCCACCAGGGAGAATTATTCTCTTGATGACCTAAAGAATAGTTGGATGGCTAAGAGTGGAAAAAGTATTTTTATTTCGGCTAAAGAGAAAAATAATTTTGAAGAGTTTCGGGAATTACTGTACAGAGAGGTGGTGAAAATTCATGTTACCCGGTTTCCATTTAATGATTTTCTTTATCCAATAATTGATCCTGATGAGGATCATTAATATTCATGCACTTTGGAAAAAATTACCCGGAAACATATAATTACGTTTCCGGGTGATTTTTTTTATAACGTAGTGATTAGTTCTTTTATAATTTTTGTCATATTGGGTTCTGCCTCGGCTGCTACTTTTTGCACTTCCTCGTGTGATATTTCTACGATTTGCCCCGGAACTCCGGAGTCGGTTATAATGCTAATTCCAAAGCAGGTAATTCCGGCATGACAGGCAACGATGACTTCCGGAACTGTAGACATGCCCACTGCGTCTCCACCAATAATTCGGAAAAACTTATATTCTGCCGGCGTTTCAAAAGTTGGACCGGATGTTCCCACATATACCCCTTTTCGGAGTGTGATACCGTGCTTGTCAGCAATGGAAAAAGCTTTTTCTGTGAGATCTTTACTGTAAGGTTCGCTCATATCCGGGAAACGTGGGCCCAGTTCCTCCAAATTTCTTCCGATGAGCGGGTTGTCTCCAAACATATTGATGTGGTCGGTAATAACCATGATATCCCCTACCTTATAATCGGGATTTAACCCTCCACTGGCATTTGATACGATTAGAGTCTTAATACCAAGGAATTGCATGACGCGAATAGGAAATGTGACCTGCTGCAAGGAGTATCCTTCGTAATAGTGGAACCGTCCTTGCATAGCGATTATCTCAGTATCCCCAATCTTTCCGAAAATGAGTCTGCCTTCATGGCCCTCAACAGTTGAAACGGGGAAATTGGGGATCTCCTGATAAGCAATAGTTGCCTGAATATCTATTTCTTTTACGAGGCCTCCGAGTCCCGTGCCCAGAACAATGGCTGTTTCTGCAGCAGGGGAATAATGTTTTCTAAGAAAACTTGCTGTTTCTTTTATTTCCTTTAACATAGTTATTTATAGTTTTCAGGAAGGGATCCTGTTGGTTAAATAGAATCGTTAGTTTAATTGGAACGTACCATATTTTATTTGATATTGCAAAATCCAGATCTTTTTGTAGTAAGCGAACCGCATCTTTTTCAGTGGTTAGTATAATGGTTTCCGGTCCGGATTGTTCTAGCATGAGATTAAGCTTTTTGATGTCTTTATCAGAAAAATTATGATGGTCCGGATAAGCGATAGTCTTTAGCACATTTCCCCTACGTCTTGCTTCTTTGAAAAAGGGATTTGGATTTCCAATGCCTGCTACTGCAATAATTGAGAGATTGGCTTCCCAAGTGGAATCGATCCTCGCTTGTTGTTTCCCCATTGTTGATAATGGCTTCGGTTGGCAATAAACAATGCTACTAAAAAACAGTTTTAGAGAAGAAGGTAGTGCCATACTTTTGCTGATTTTTAGAGCTTCTTCCCATGGTAAATTAGGAGGACATTTGTTAATAATAACGATTTTTGCCCGTTTTATGCCCTTCCTGGGCTCGCGAAGGTTTCCTGCAGGCAAACACCAATCTTGGTTTATTGGACGAAAATAATCCACAATTAGCATGGAGAGTCCTGGTTTAATAGCTCTGTGTTGAAAGGCATCGTCCAACAGAACTACTTCCGGACTAGGATTTGCTTTGAGAAGTATGTCCATTCCTAAAACACGCTTTTCTGCCACAACGACTTTAAGATCTGGGAATTTAAGCTTCATCTGCATGGGCTCATCACCAATGGTCGTAGAAGTGCTTTCTAGAGATGCCTCCAATGGCCCTTTTGTTTTTCTGCCATATCCCCGGCTGAGGAGTGCGCACCGGTATTGAGGGGAAAGATGCCTGATCAGGAATTCGGTCATGGGAGTTTTCCCGGTTCCACCCACAGTTAAATTTCCTATTGAGATTATTGGTATAGAATATGAGTGGCTTTTAAGTATTCTCTTATCATAAAGGAAATTCTTTATCCTGACAAGGATACAGAAGAGTATCGAAAAAGGATACAGTAAAATCCGAGGAGTCCATCTCATATTTTTCTATTAGCTAGAAAGAGGCTGTCCAAATGAATCAGACAGCCTTCTTTATCTTGGAAAGATAATTGATAAGTTTATCCGTTTTTGATAGTAAATTTAAAAAATTAATTTAGGCTGATTTCATATGGAATCCTTGCCTGTATCGGGTAGCTATCCTGCATACCATTAATGATTCTAAGGGTTCTTGCATATTCTGAACTATTCCAAAATAAGTTATTCATGTATGCTTTTGCATCCCCTGTAATATTTTTCAAAAATTGCTCCATAGGAGTTAGTTCTTCAGGCAATTCCACAATTCTGAAATTATCTGCGATATTTGCTTTTTGTGCAGCTATTTCAACCGCTCTGCCTATGCCCCCTAATACATCAACCAGATTGATTTCTAATGCATCTTTGCCACTCCATACACGTCCCTGTCCAATCTCGTCAATGGCTGCTTTAGAGGTTTTCCTGCCTTCTGCGCATCGACCAATAAAAGTGTTGTATGTATTTTCTACAAATGCCTGCATTAATTCTTTCTCATCAGGCGTAAAAGGCCTGTCAATGGCCGGCATGTCTGCAAACTTATTGGTCTTAACTCTGTCGGTTGTGATTCCTATTTTATTGAAAAGACCTTTTACATTCGGAATAAGTCCAAATACCCCTATTGAGCCGGTTAGTGTATTCGGATGTGCCACAATTGTATCGGCAGCACAAGCTATGTAATAGCCACCTGATGCCGCCAAATCCCCCATGGAGACAATCAGAGGTTTTGTGTCAGAAGTTAATTTTACTTCGCGCCAAATAATTTCTGACCCTAATGCCGATCCACCAGGAGAGTTGATCCGTAGAACAACAGCCTTTATTGTTGAGTCGCGGCGGGCTTGACGAATGGTACGGGATAAATCATCGGAAACGATCCCTTCGGAATCTGATCCGTCAATTTCACCTTCGGCATAAATTATAGCAATTTTATTTTTTGAAATTCCTTTTTTGTTATCCGGTACATAAACATCGGCATACTTTCGGATGTTTATGCTGTTAAGATCTTTTTTGTAGTTTGTGTTGGTAGAGTCCTTGAGCTCAATGAGAACCTGATCTTTATATTTTAATGCGTCCACTAGTCCTGATTGTATGAGAAAATTTTCATTTTGGAACATGGGAACCTGATCGGCAATATTATTAAGCTTTTCCAATCCTAATTTTCGAGAGGCATCAATTTTGGTTAAGATATGACGCCAAATGGAATGAGTATAGGTTTGGGTTTGTAGGCGAGCTGCTTCGCTCATTTCTGTTCGGGTGAATGGTTCAACGGCTGATTTAAATTCACCATGTCGGAAAACTTGCATTTCGATTCCAAGCTTTTCCAAGGTATTTTTAAAGAAAGTACGATTGGCACTGATCCCTTGAAATTCAAGCATTCCTCCAGGATTGAGGTATACTTTATCCGCTGCTGATGCCAGATAATAAGATTTTTGGGAATAAATAGATGCAAAACTGATAATAAATTTGCCTGCTTTTTTGAACTCTAACAGCGCATTTCTGATTTCCTCAATAGATGCATACCCACCCATGACGATTCCTGACTCCATATAAATGCCCTTGATGCGGTCATCTCGCTGAGCTTTTTTTATGGAAGAGAGAATTTGATTGAGCCCAATGGGAGCAGTTTCGCCTAATAATTCAGAAAAAGCTTCAGATATGGGGTCAGATGATTTTCTTTCCACTATGGGACCGTCCAGTTTTAATACCAGAATACTGTTATCTTTTACAGTTACTTCCTTTTGGCTTGAGGCGGCCATTATTCCAACCATTATAAAGAATCCAATTAAGAGGATTCCAATGGTAACAAACGAGCCAACAATGACAGCTAGTGTGTACTTGAGAAATTTCTTCATTTCCAAAACAATTATATGATTAATTTTTTTAGAAAAATAAGTATCTTATTTTTCCCGTTTCTACAAATTTGCGAAAAAAAAATATATTAGACCCGTAAAACGAATTTTTTGATGTCAAAAGTTGTATTATTGGTTGGAGGTAATCAGTCTGGGACTAGGGAGGCCCTACAAAAGGCACTTCAGGCTATTGATGAAGAAATTGGTAAAGTAGTTTATCTTTCGGGTCTATATACCAGTCCCCCCTGGGGGTTTCAGCACCCTAATTGGTTTTTGAATCAAGCATTGGAAATTGAAAGTACTTTACGTCCTCAGGAGATTTTAAAAAAAACGCAAAATATCGAAAAACAATTAGGACGAAAAAAAAAGACGACCACTCACTATGAAGGTCGTCTAATCGATATTGATATATTGTTTGTTGAAAATGAAATAATAAATTGTCCAGAACTGCAAATACCACATCCGAGACTGCATCTTCGGCGTTTTGCGTTACTTCCTCTTTGTGAATGGATGTCAGAATTTATACATCCTCTCTTAAAAAAGAGTATTTTAACGTTACTGTTCGAATGCCCGGACAGTGGTGAGGTTAGAAAATTGGGTTAAAGTTTTGGTCCATAGGCGAGATCTCCGGCATCGCCGATCCCCGGGACAATATATGATTTTGCATTTAGCTCATCATCTACAGCGGCTAACCATAAGGTCACAGGTTCTTCTTCAAAAATATCAGAGATGTATTCAACTCCTGGCTGACTGGCAATTATGCTTACAAAATGGACATGTTCTGGTTGCCCGTTGGCGAGAATAGCTTTGTAGGCCAATTCTAGTGATGAACCGGTCGCAAGCATTGGGTCTGCCATGATGACTGTTTTCCCGGTAAGATCTGGAGCTGAAATGTATTCAATATGTATCTCGAACTCTCCATCAACATTGTATTTTCTAAAGGCTGAGACAAATCCGTTTTCGGCTCGGTCAAAATAGTTTAATATGCCGTTATGAAGTGGAACACCAGCTCTCAGAATGGATGTGACTACCAGCTTCTCTTTAGGACGCCATTCTGTTGCTGAACCTAAAGGAGTTGTGATTTGTGTGGGTTGATAAGTGAGGGTTTTACTAATTTCATAAGCGAAGATTTCACCGATACGTTCCAGATTGCGGCGAAATCGAAGAGGGTCGGTTTGGATTTCCACGTCACGCATTTCGGCTATGAAGTTACTTAGAATGCTGACCGGCTGATTAATGTGCTTAATTTCCATTTACGATTTTTAATTGCAAAAATAATGTTAAACTTCGAATTTCCCAGTCGGATTTATTTCTGAAATCATTGTTGGTGATGAATCTTTGGGTTTTGTAGTGTCCTAATGATGAGATTGGCTGAGAATAAGGGTTGCTAAAGTTCTCATTGTCAGCAAAAATACTTTTGTGATGAAAAAGGGGAGATTTGAAAGAATTTTTATTACAGAATTCCTTTTCTGAATTTTATGCATTGATGATAGTCAAAAGAAATCATGGACATCAAATCTTGGCAATGGAACGGAATTTCAAGTGTTAGATTTTTCTCACAATTGGTTTCCAGAATATGATTAATGGCACGGAAAATCGCAAATCTTTTTTTCCCCTCTTCATTTTCAATGCAATCGAAAAGGAATAAACGGTTGTTTGATTTAATTAAAAACAATGCACCTATTAGTTCATTTCTTGGTGAGTAGACGGTGTATATCCCTGCACTTTTATAGCGTAAGGCATAATTGATGATACGAATTAGTTGCATATTTTGCAGGGTTGTCCTTTTTTTAATTTTATGTCTGAAACTCATATATTCATCTGAACGAATGGAGCGCATTACAAAAGTGCCATCATTTATTGGTAAGATATTTTTCGCCTGTTCGGAAAATCGTTCAATAATTTTATTGTAGGGAGCAATCATGTCGAGAACCGGTACTTTCTTGACACTAATATGAGAATGGCTTTCTAGACGATTAAAGTGGTTGAGGATAAGGGTGACATGGTGATAAGGGATGGCCTTTAAAAAGGTAGATACTTTTTCGGCTGGTAAATATTTTGGAGAATAAACACCAAGCGATGCTGCCCTTGATGGTTGTTTGACTAGGGTTAATCCCATCCTTTTTTTTAAAGGTAACGGACAAATGGTCTCATAATCACCTTCTATCAAGAGATCCCAGTCGTCGCAAACGAGATCAAGGTACCATGAATAAGCGAAAATATTCGCATTAAAAGAATTTTTAAGGCTGTTATCGTAACGACTCCTGTCGATATCTTTATTTTTTATGTATTTAATCTCCATATAAAATTGTTTGTCTGCTGGTTGGGGGTTAGCTTTGAAGGATGCCTTCATCAGCAAAGCTAAAATAGTGGTTTTCGGCAATAATCACATGATCCAGAATTGTAATGTCAAGAATTTTTCCGGCTTCATTTAATTTTTTTGTGATGACTATGTCTGCTTTGCTTGGATTTTTGTTGCCGGAGGGATGATTGTGGCAGAGTATTATAGAGCTGGCATGTTGATAGAGAGCTTTTTCCATAATCAGACGAACGTCGATCACCGTTCCTGAAATACCACCCTTACTGAGGTTAAATTGTTGTACTACTTTGTTGGCCTGATTGAGCAATAAAACCCAGAACTCTTCATAGTGAAGGTCTGACAATAAGGGGTGCATCAAAGCAAATACATCTTTACTTTCCTTAATTTGGTAGCGCTGCAGGGGGACTGTTAGCTGCCTTCGTCTTCCGAGTTCTAGTGCGGCTACAATAGTGATTGCTTTGGCTTTTCCAATACCATGATATTTTTTGCACAGGGCTTCAACTGTCACTTTGCCTAGCTCATTCAAATTGTTGTGGGCATCATTTAGAATTTTCCTGGCAAGATCGACTGCTGACTCTTTTTGACTTCCAGATCCAATAAGTATTGCCAGAAGCTCTGCATCGGAAAGGGAGGAGAGCCCTTTTTTCAGCATTTTTTCTCGCGGTCGGTCTTCTTCTGCCCAATGTCGAATACTAACTTTTTGATATCCTTCCATTGCATTGCCTCTTTTTTACCCGATCCCCGCTTTATGTGCCGGTGTAGGTGAGAGGACGGGGCGAGGTGAAACCAATTATGCAGATGAAGATATAAAAAAAAACCTTTCCATTTATGCTATGGAAAGGTCATTGCAGTCCCTAGGGGAATCGAACCCCTGTTTCAAGAATGAAAATCTTGCGTCCTAACCACTAGACGAAGGGACCGTAAAAAGCAAAATTGCTTAAGCCAATTTATTTAGATGTCGAGCCAATTTTGATTTGATATTGGCTGCTTTATTTTGATGAATAATGCTCTTTTTGGCAAGCTTATCGATCATGGAGGTCACTTGAGGGAATAATGCTTCCGCTTCCGATTTGTCAGTAGTATTCCTCAACTTTTTAATAGCATTACGAGCTGTCTTGGCGTAATACTTATTATGAAGTCTTTGCTTCTCACTTTTCCGTATTCTCTTTTTTGCCGACTGATGATTTGCCATCTTGTTTCTTGCTAAAGGTTACAACTATTCTGCTATTCTGCTTGGCAGTCCCTAGGGGAATCGAACCCCTGTTTCAAGAATGAAAATCTTGCGTCCTAACCACTAGACGAAGGGACCTTTCGAATTTCATTTTTGTTAAAAGTGATTATACTGTTATTCCTATTTGCCACTTTGATTACAATATCAAAAATGAGGTATTATTTACAGTATGTCACTATTATTTGAAAAAATGACTTTTTCAAATGCGGATGCAAAGATAAATCAAATTTCACTTCCTGCAAATTTCCATGAGAAAAAATATGATGATTGGGCAAAAAATATGTGTGGTCTAATTTGTGAATAATTAGTGCTTGATGGCATTCCTGTGATAAATGAGTGTATTGTGTGGTTATGTATTTAAGATGAGGTGAGTGTGGAAAACACATGTGTGAATATGTTAAAAGGTTTTGCAGGGTCTGTTTAAAGGATTGGGAAAAAAGATTTTAAGGAAAAAGTGGACGAACACAAAAAAAGTGTGTGATTTCTTTTTTGCTGGTATGATTGTTTGTATTTTTGCCATCCTAAGTGTTGAAAAATTAATAAAGGAAAGAGGTGGGATTAAAATTGTGAGGTTTAGAATGGGGAAGATGCTTTAATTTTTTATGGGTTTAATTGATTTGAAGGCATTGTAGATAAATTAGTGATTGAAGAAGGATTTTGTGCTGATTAGGGCGCTGATTTTGTCATGTTGAATCTATGTATAATTGGTAGATTAGTTATTTGATTTAAATTTTTGCAATTTATTATTCATCAAAAATGATATGCTTATGAATACTTCTGTAGTGATGCAAGAACACAAGGAAAAAATTGCGACACGTGTTTTTGAAACAAGAGTAGAGGGATCTAAATATGTCGCAAAAGCCATTGCGTCTCTTATCAAAGAGAAAAACAAATTAGGCAAACCTACGGTTTTGGGATTGGCTACCGGGAGCTCGCCGCTATTGCTGTATAAGGAATTGATAAGAATTCATAGAGAAGACGGGTTGAGTTTTAAAAACGTGGTTACATTTAATTTGGATGAATACTATCCAATGGACCGTGAGAGTAAGCATAGCTATTATCGGTTCATGTATGAAAATCTTTTTTCACATTTAGATATTGATCCGAATAATGTTTTTATCCCTGACGGGACCTTGGCAATGAAGGATCTCGACGAGTATTGTTCTGCCTATGAGAATAAGATTATTTCGATGGGGGGAATAGATATTCAGGTGCTAGGTATTGGTCGAAGCGGACATATAGGATTTAATGAGCCAGGGTCCTTGGCTTCAGATGAAACGCGTTTGGTGCATTTGAATAAATTGACGATTGAGGATGCAGCAATGGGGTTTGGCGGCGAAGAAAATGTTCCCAGATCAGCGCTTACCATGGGAATTAAAACCATTTTACAAGCTAAAAAGATCTTTTTGCTTGGATGGGGCGAAGAGAAAGCAGAAGTTATAAAACAAGCGGTGGAAGGACCTGAAACTACCGAAGTTCCAGCTTCGTTTCTTCAAAGACATGCTGATATTCTGTTTGTATTGGATCGATCGGCAGCAACACGTCTTAGTCGGATAGAAAGTCCGTGGTTAACAGGTAGCTGTGAGTGGAATGAAAGAATGAAGAAGAAGGCCTTAATCTGGTTGTCTCAACAGGTGGAGAAACCTATTTTGAAGCTTACCGAAAAAGATTATAAGGCTTGGGGGCTTAATTCTTTACTGGAAACTGCCGGATCTGCATATGACTTAAATATTGAAATTCATAATAGTCTTCAACGAACCATTACAGGATGGCCGGGAGGAAAACCCGGGGCAGATGACAAAACCCGTCCTGAGCGTTCTGAACCATTTCCAAAAAGGGTTATCGTTTTTAGCCCTCATCCGGATGATGATGTCATCTCTATGGGGGGTACCTTGTTGAGATTGTCAGAGCAAGGGCATGAAGTCCATTTGGCCTATCAGACTTCTGGAAATATTGCTGTTTTTGATGATGATGCGCGTCGATTTCTGGATTTTGTGTCCGGTTTTTCAAGGAAGTTCAATGTAGCTCAGGAGGAGATAAATAAAATTTACTCGGAGCTTAAAGATTATTTGCATAAGCATCCGGAAGAAGGCAATAGCAATTCTAAGGTATTGGAGATTAAAGGTCTTATAAGAGAAGGTGAAGCAACAGCTGCTTGTCGATTTTGCGGTGTAAAAGAGCAAAATATTCACTTTCTGGAACTACCTTTTTATGAGACCGGAACTATTGATAAAAAGCCATTATCTTCTGATGATATTGATATCATTGTGAAATTGTTGCGGGAAGTTCAACCGCATCAGATTTATGCAGCTGGAGATCTCCAGGACCCACATGGGACACATGCTGTTTGTCTCAATGCTATTTTTGGTGCTTTGGATATGGTTAAAGATGAAGAGTGGGCTAAAGATTGTTATGTGTGGCTTTATAGAGGAGCCTGGCAGGAGTGGGATATTGAAGATATTGAAATGGCAGTGCCCATAAGCCCAGATGAGCTGATGAAGAAGCGAAAGGCCATCTTTAAACATCAATCGCAAAAGGATGTACCTGTATTTCCAGGTAAGGATTCCAGAGAATTTTGGGAGAGGGCGGAGGATCGGAATCGTGCAACTGCCAGACTTTATGATCAATTAGGATTGACCGAATATGAGGCTATCGAAGCTTTTCGAAGATATCATTTTCTGGACAAATCAAAAAATGTTGCGTTGTAATCCATTTTTCCTCAATTTAGGAAGGAAAGCCTGAAATGTTGGATGGCAATGTTTTTAAAAGGGGCAGGTGTCCGTTAAAAGTGGATGAGGTTTTTTGTGAAGAACAAAAATCTTTATTTTAGTCAGATTAAAGTCCTCTTTATTAGGAATACAGGAGGAGTCAAAAGAAACTAAAAATAAATAATTATGAGTACTGATTCTAAATCACACATTCAAGGGCGCCATTTAATGGTCGCCTTGGTTATTCTGGGGGCGATGTTTTTTGCCATTGGATTTGCGCTTGGGATAAACAGCTATTTGATTCCGTTGCTGAAAAGCCGGTTAAGTATTAGTTCTGCTGAATCATATCTGGTGTTAGCTGCCACATTTTCAGCATTTCTGATTTTTGGGTATCCTGCTTCCTTTGTAATTGCCAAAATAGGTTACAAACGGACTATGGGTCTTTCTTTCTTGCTTTTTGCCCTTGGATTTTACCTTTATATTCCTTCGGGAAAGATGGAAAGTTTGCCATTGTTTCTTGTGGCCAGTTTTATTAGTGGAATGGGGAATACCTTTTTGCAGGCTTCGGTCAATCCTTATGTTACAATTCTTGGACCTATTGAGAGTGCTGCTCGACGGATGAGTATTATGGGAATAATGAATAAATTGGCCTGGCCTGTGGCACCTTTTTTCTTGGCATTAGTAATCGGGAAAAGTGTTGAAACGGTCAGTTTTCCCGATACTACTTTGCCTTTTATTATCATTATAGGCCTTTTTGTCTTGCTTGGGGTTGTTTCATTAATATCACCGTTGCCAGAAGTGAAGGCTGTAGGTGAAGATGAAGCTAATGTGGAAGATTGTCCCTATGCGGCGAAGAAGACCTCGATTTGGCAGTTCCCCCATTTGTTGCTAGGTATTTTGGCGTTGTTTCTTTATGTAGGAGTTGAGACCATTGCCTTGGGGACTATGGTTGATTATGCTGAGAGTTTGAATCTGGTCAATCCTGAGTTTTATGCTTGGATTTCTCCTGTAGGTATGATTATTGGCTATTTGGTTGGGATTGTTTTCATTCCAAAGTATTTGAGTCAATCTACTGCTTTGGTGGCAAGTGCTATCGTGGCCATTGGGGGATCACTGTTGGTTGTGGTTACTCCTCCTGAAATTTCCATATTCTGTGTGGGAATAATTGCTTTGGGGTGCGCTTTGATGTGGCCTGCTATTTGGCCGCTAGCTATGACAGACCTAGGTAAATTTACCAAACAAGGGGGATCTCTTATGGTTGTTGCGATAGTAGGGGGTGCTTTGTTCCCAATAGTCTATGGTTTTATTAAAGATTTAGCTGGCGCACAGAATGCTTATTGGATTGCTGTTCCTATCTTTGGATATATACTCTACTATGCTCTGAAAGGTCATAAAATCCGCATATGAAACGAGCATGACAATGTGAGATTGTCACAACAAGAACATGTATCAAATAATGGTCATACGAGTTCCATCCAACCAATAAATGAACTATAATGTATACGGATGAAACTAGTTGGTCGGACAGGAGGGGTATTTGTGTGTGGGTGAATAGTATTTTTCTAAGAGTTCATTCGACCGGTATAGGATTTTCCTTCCGGTCAAATGAAATTTGGATTTTTTATCAAAAGCTTTCGTTCAAATTATCAAATGTCAAAAAGAGGGAAGAAAATAGCCAGGATAAAAGATATTGCTGAATTGGCAGAGGTTTCGCCTGGAACAGTAGACCGTGTTATTCACAATAGAGGAAAGGTTTCTGATGAAGCGAGGGAAAAGGTACTGAAAAGTATGAAGGCTTTAAATTATGAGCCTAATGTATTGGCCCGAGCCCTCGTGACAACTGGGAAATTTAAAATTGCAGCACTGATTCCGGATCCTGCTAATGATGAATATTGGGAAGCACCCAATAAGGGGGTGGATGAGGCTGAAGCTCAAATGAGGCGATATGGTGTAATTGTGGATAAGTATTTATTTAATCAGAACGATTCAGACTCCTTTAAAGAAGAAGCTGCAAAAATTTCGGAATTGAATTACCATGGTATTTTGGTTGCTCCTATATTTTACCGAGAGTCTCTAGCCTTTTTAAATCGATGGAGTAAAATTGGGATTCCCTTTAATTTGTTTAATACTCATATTCCCGATTATAAGCCGGTATCATATGTTGGGCAGGATTCTTATCAGAGTGGAGTCCTTGCAGGTAAATTATTGCATTATGGGTGTTCTGAAGGAACTTTTGTGGTGGTTCATATTGATAAAGAAATTTCCAATTCAACTCATCTTATCAGAAAAGAGCAAGGATTTATTGATTATTTCAGTGAAAAAGATCCAGATCGTAAGGTTAATATAGTTCGTGCTGAAATTAGTAACTGGGGGGATAAAAATGTATATGAAAAAATTTTGGACGACCTTTTTGAAAAAAATCAAGATATCCGAGGTTTTTTTGTTACGAACTCTCGATCTTTTATTGTTGGAGACTATTTAATCCAACGAAATATGAATTCAATGAAACTTGTGGGGTATGACCTGCTTTCCAGGAATCTTGAATTACTGGAGGCAGGAATAATTGATTTTTTAATAAATCAAAATCCCCAGGGACAAGGATTCTGGGGCGTAACTTTGTTGGTCGACTATTTGGTTTTCAAAAAGGAAGTGGAGTCTATTAAATATTTACCCTTGGATGTGGTAACAAGAGAGAATGCTCAATATTATATTTAGGTGAACTTCGATGTCTTTTATTGCGTTCCTTCAATTCATTTTTTAGGTTCATTACAAAAATGCGGTCCTGAAACGATGAAGATCTAATATTCTTAGATTAAAAAAATCCTATATTTCTAGAACCATTTACTTTTGTCTTGAGCCCCTTTATTTTATTTTTCATGCCTTCTAAATGACCAGTAGAGATCGAGGGTTTGAACCCATTTAATATGCCATTTTCTATGAGATTTTAACATTGCAGAATGTTTTCTAAGGGTTGTTAGGCCCGCTGCCTTTGCACTACTATACCATGAAATTATGAAGGGCAGTGTCTTTATTTCGTTTGGTTGTTCCCCTAATTGATTTAATTCTTTTTTAAGATAGTAACCATCGTAAACCTATTAAAAACGGGGCTGTCTTTTTGGACAGCCCCGTTTCTGCGTTTATTGATTGACAACAAATTGGGAAGGATTTAATTCTTTTATTGATCCGTCCGGAAATTTAGCTTTCAAATCAAGCTTGAAGCCACCGCCACCCTCTGTAAACAAGAGTGAGATGGCGTGATAACCGGCTTTTAATGCCACGGGCTCATCGACTGTTTGGGCTGCATGCAACCCGTCGTTGTTGATAAGTTCTTCCCCGTTCAGATAAAGAATACTGCCATCGTCAGAGGTAAGGAAAAAATGATATATTCCTTCTTCCTTGATTGGCAAATATCCGGTAAAGATCATACCAAACGGTTCATTTTTAGCGATGTCTGGAATGAATTGCTGGTCGCTAACAACCCCTTTCGTTTGTGGTTTTGTTTCATGAAGTTGTTTTACGCTATGGAAAAAGCCTTTGTAGTAGGCATAGCTGAGACCTTGTTTGGCAGGGGTGATCTTATCTGCTGCAGGGATATATTGCACTTTTTTAACCGGGATTTCCAATACAGAGCTTGTTTCGCCTGTCTCGTTTTTTACCGTGATGGCTTTTATTACGCCTGTGTTGGTTACATGGATCGGTTGGATATAGAGTGACGATTCTTTTGAAGGGGTTGATCCATCAAGGGTGTATCTGACTTCTGTATCGGGAATAGGTGCGCTTAGAACAATCTCTGTAGAGTCGAGAAAACCGGCTTTGTTAGTGTTAGCCATTGGTTTAGGTACTTCATAGAAATAATTCACATCAAGAACATCAAGGCGTTTGAAATGGTTTTCCAAACGACGCCGGAAATCAGAGTAATTTCTTTTTTCCTGGGGCGTCCATACGACTTCGGCCAAAGCTGCAGCTCTTGGGAAAACCATGTATTCTGCGTGCTCTTGGGTTTTTACGTATTCGGTCCATAAATTACCTTGTGCACCTAATATATGTTTGGCTTCAGTGGGCGTCAGTTCCTTTGGTACGGGATGGTATGAATACACTTTTTCCAGAGGGAGATAACCCCCAATCGCTAATGGTTCGTTTTTGGGGTCTGTTTGATAAAAGTCGAAGTATAAGTGTGAATTAGGTGTCATTATTACATCGTGGTTCATTTTAGCGGCCTGAATACCTCCGGTTTCCCCTCGCCAGGACATAACCGTGGCACCAGGGGCTAACCCCCCTTCGAGGATTTCGTCCCATCCTATAATCTGACGTCCATGTTTGTTCAGGAATTTTTCTATCCGACCGATGAAGTAGCTTTGTAGTTCATGTTCATTTTTAAGATTTTCTTTGCGGATACGTGCCTGACAAAGCGGACATTTCTTCCATCGATCCTTGGGCGCTTCATCCCCTCCAATATGGATATATTGGCTTGGAAAAATATCGATTACCTCGAGCAAGACATTTTCAAGGAATTCAAATGTTGCTTCTTTCCCTGCACAATAAATATCAGGGAAGACTCCCCATCTTGTGATCACTTCGTAAGGGCCTTCGGTACATCCTACGTGGGGATAGGCGGCCAAGGCGGCCGTTGCATGCCCCGGCATTTCAATTTCAGGAATCACCGTGATATATCGTTGGGCTGCATATTCTACAATTTCCCTGGCTTCTTCTTGTGTGTAGTATCCGCCGTAAGGCTTTCCGTCGAATTTGAAAGGCTTTTTTCCTCCATGACCAATAAGTGTTTCTTTACGCTGACTGGCCACTTCCTGGAGTTTGGGATATTTTTTTATTTCCAGCCGCCAGCCTTGGTCATCGGTTAGGTGCCAGTGAAATTTGTTCATCTTATGCAGGGCCAGCAGATCGATATATTTTTTTATGAAGCTGACAGGAAAGAAATGGCGGCACACATCAAGATGTAATCCACGGTACTGAAATTGAGGCTCATCCTTTATCGTTACTGCAGGAATAACCCAACGAATATCTGACTGAACCGATTGCGATTCAATTTCCGGTGGTAGCAATTGTCGAAGAGATTGAACCCCGTAAAATAAGCCTATTGATTCGGGTGCTTCAATGGTGATTGTATTGTTGGTAACGGCCAAATGGTAAACGCCTTTTTGCCCTGTAATGCCTTCGTTGATATTCAAAAATATGGCATTTTTTGTGGGCTCAGAGCCTGAAAGAAGAGGCAGATTAAACCCTGTTGCTGGGGCGATAAGATTTGCCAGATAACCTGCAACACTTTTAATTTCTTTGTCGTTGGGTGAAAAAATAATTTTTGTATCATCGGATAAGCGAAATTCGCCTCCATGAACTTTCATTTCCTTGGGCAATGGAATGATTGAGAGCTGCTTGCTGGTTGTATCTCCAGACTTACACCCAGAAAAGAGGGTCATGCCTATAGCAATAGATAATGTTAGCATTCTGTGTTTCATTGCGATATTTTTATGGTTATTTTATGAATGAAGTATGCCAATTGATGATCGTTTGTAGGTACTGTTTAATAGGTTAATGTTGTTTGCTTTTTTGTGTCAATTCCACGGTTCCCGATTTGGAAACAGGTACCAAAGTAAAAGAATAGCTGTACGCTTTTTCGGGATCCAGTTGGTATTTTTCAAGCGGTTGTGCCCCCCAACTGTTAACTCCCCCCACGCCACGCTGTCCGTAATCGAGGTTCCAGCGAATCAGATTGCGTTCTTTGACTGAAGCAATGTGTTTTTGCTCCTCATGAACTGGTCCATATTCGTAGCCTGTTGTGGCATCAAAGTCAGCCGTTAGATATGGCATGGCCGTCATTTCAAACCCTTCCTTGGGATGTTCTTTTGAAATGGCCATTAGCCCAATCCCTTTTCGATTGGTAAGGGCAGCCCATCGCACATCTGTCTTGTTCCCATTTTCCTGCGGACGCTCATAGGGTTCTAATTGGTTGGAAACGGATGATTTGTAGAGCCCGACGAAAGCAGAAGCTTTGCGGTCCACATAGTTTTCCCAGGGGCCGCGCCCGAACCAGGTTAGTTGATCAAACTCGCGTGGAAGTAACAAGACCATTCCGACTCTTGGGATGTCACTTTTTTCGGTTGTAGAGGCCGATAGTCTGTTTTTTAATGTCACGCTGCCATCGCCATGAATGATGTAGGAGGTGTAAAATAGACTGTTTACAGCCGGTAAGTTCCATACTACATTTACCAGATATTCTCCCAAATGGTTTTTTTCGACATTTATTTTCGATAAATGTTGTTCGTGGGTAGCTTTTTTCCAGTTTATGTTATTCCGGGGCATTCCTGCACCAAAATCATTATCGTTGGGAGCCCTCCAAAAATCCGGTGCTGGGCCGCCGTCGGCCTTTAATAAGTCTGTTTTGTTCAGACGATATCTAATAATCCGTCCGTTTTGTTTGTCAATTGAAAGTTCGATGTCGCCTGCCTGAAAGACAAAAGCGTTCACCGATTCTAACATTTTTACGCCGCTTTGGGGCATCCTCTTTTCCTCCGTTTTGGCTTCCCAAGGCAATTTTATTTGTTCTCGTGCCACAATATGACCGGCCGGAACAAGACCCGTTGGTGCCCGATTGGAGGCCTCCATCTCGAGGAAGTATTCGGTATTAGGGGCTATCTGAACTCCGGAGATGTCAAAAGAGATGGTTTCACCCTGATGGGGAGCCGTTTCTAAAACAGGAAGATGAATGGTTTTGAGGGTTTTCCCATCGGCTTTGATGTATGCGGTAATTTTAAAGTTTCTCAGGTTCGAGAAATCATAGCGGTTTTCTACCAGTAGCTTTGCAACCGTATCATTCAACCGTAACGGCTGGAAGGTGATCCATTCATGTGCTTTTTTGGCCTCAAACAGGCCTGGTTTGGGTTTACGGTCGGCACTTACTATCCCGTTGAGCAGGAAATTACCATCGCTGGGCATGTCTGTACCAAAATAACCACCATATGCAAAAATCTTTTGGCCGTGATCGTTGGTTACATGGATCCCCTGATCTACCCAGTCCCATATAAAACCGCCTTGTAGCTGAGGATATTGGTTAATAACATCCCAGTAATCTTGAAAGTTGCCCATGCTGTTGCCCATGGCGTGAGCATATTCTGATGGGATAAAGGGACGGTCCAACAGCTTCTGCCCAAACCACTCAAAGGTTGCCGGGTCGGGGTACTGGGGAACAATAATATCGGTGTTCCAGTCGAAGTCGAGCGCATAGCGACTCCCAATTTCGGTGCGTTCGTATTGAACGGGGCGTTGGCTGCGATCCAGCGCTTTTATGGCTTGGTATCCGGCATAGAAATTAACGCCGTTACCTCCTTCGTTGCCCATTGACCAGATGATGACAGAAGGGTGGTTCTTATCCCGTTCTACCATTCGGGTCATGCGTTCAACATGTGCTTTCTCCCATAGCGGATCTTTGGCCAAAGAACGCTCGCCATAGCCCATCCCGTGAGACTCAATATTGGCTTCATCCACGATATACAGTCCATATTCATCGCACAATTCATACCATCGTTCTGCCTGAGGGTAGTGGGCCAAACGTACCGCATTGATGTTGTTTTGTTTCATCAGTTTTATGTCGCGTAGCCACATCTCCTCATCCATGACATGCCCTCTTTCGGGATGGTGTTCGTGCAAATTGACGCCTTTAATTGTTATGGGTACTCCGTTTATGAGTAATTGCCCGCGTTTGATTTCTACAGATCGGAATCCGATATTGCGAACAATACTTTCCATTGGGATTCCCTCTTCGTTAGATAAGGTAATAAGTAGTTTGTAAAGCTTCGGTTGCTCGGCATTCCATGGTCGGATATTCGCCAAAGAAGCATGGAATTCGGCGGTTCTTTCACTGCCTTTGGGAATGGTCAAAGACTGTTCTCGGGTCAATAACAATTTTTCTTTATCGAATAAAGAGAGGGACAACAATATGTTTTGGTTTTCGAAAACATGGTTTTTGATATCCACATACAGATCAAGGAGCCCATGATTGTAACCATCATTCAGGGTCGATACCACCTCTAAATCCCGGATGCGGGTCTTGGGTCTGCAATAGATTTCCACATCTCTTTCAATGCCGGAAATACGCCAAAAATCCTGACATTCCAGATAGCTTCCGTCACTCCATCGATAAACTTCAAGGGCCACCGTATTGGTTTGTCCCGGGGTTACAAATTGGGTGATATCAAATTCGGCCGGCAGTTTGCTTCCTTGGCTGTAGCCTACCTTGCGACCGTTAATCCAGATATAAAAAGCTGACTTGACAGCCCCCAGATGAATAAAGATTTGACGGTTTTCCCATTCCTTTGGTATCTCAAAGGTTCTGCGGTAGGATCCAACAGGGTTAAAGTCGTGAGGCACCCTTGGCGGTTCTGGTCCTTTCTTCAGTTCTGTGATGGGCGTTCTGGGATCTGCAAATTCGTATTTTATATTGACATAAATCGGAATTCCAAAACCTTCTATTTCCCAGTTCCCGGGGACTTTTATTTCTGCCCAGTTACTGACGTCATAAGAATCTTCATAGAAATGAATTGGTCTTTCATCAGGGGATTGGGAAAAATGAAATTTCCATTGCCCGTTGAGGGTGCGCGAAAAGGGAGATGGTTCTCCTGATAACGCTTTCTCAGGGGAAGGGTAGGCGGTAAAGGAGGCTCTGGCGGGTTCTTTATTGATTTCGGTGATTAACGGATTCTCCCACTCTTTGGGTGAGGTGGATTGCCCATTTAATACCAAAAAGTGATTGAAAAGTAGTAAAACTGGAAATATGGTTTTCATAAATATGTGAATTACAAGAATATTGGTCCAAAATTGACCAGTCTTTAATTTTTTAAAACAAAATTGAGATGCCAATCCATTGGGGAGCATCTGTTTATTTCTTATTCAATACCCCAATCTCGGCTGCCGAAATCCATGCTTCTTCAAAAGCCCCTTCGTGCGATATGAATTTAAAGAACCTCCCGCTATAGGTTTGATCGAATTTTACTTCTTGCTGAATGGGATTGTTGGCGATATTTCCGAACTCTCCGTGTTGGATAATCTTTTTCCATTTTTTCCCATCGGCACTTAGCCAAAAAGAGTATCTGGCAATGGTGCCGCTTTTGATCTCATCGATTCTTGGGGTATAATAAAATCCTTCTATTGGGATGCTTTCTCCCATGTCAACGGTTAGGTGGTGAGGATGCGATTTTACCTTATCGCTCCAGGGGGTGTGCCACATGGTAGATTCGTTTCCGTCAATGGCATTTTCTGCCGGATAGCCACTATGCTGGTCGCTAAAGTCAACCACTTTCCATTTAGATTGGTTGATATGGAAGCTCTTTGTCACGACCTCACTTTGTTCCTTAAAATGGTTGATGAAAATTCGGGCTTTGACAATCCCGCCATCCTTAAGTAAAAAAGGGCCTTCATATTTCAAAGAAGAGGGCGTGGGATCTGATCCGTCCAGCGTATATCGGATGACGGGGTTGGGGCTTTCGCCGGTGATGGTTACCAATCCGGTTTTGTTTCTGAGAATGATGGGATCGGATAATAGTTCCGGTGCACGATAGAGCCCCAAGTTTGCAATGATGGCTTTGTCACGGCTTTCTTCAATAATAATGCGAATTTTTGAGGTGGTGGTTTCGGGTAGTCGCAACAGCTTTTTGTAGCCTATAGTCGTTGAAGACGCAACGGATTTCCACTGATTATCAGTCCATATTTCAACGCTGAATTTTTCCACCCGCTGACCTTTCGTAATATCTTCCTGAAGCAGGATGACATTGAAGGTTTTGGCACCATTGAGATTGATCTCGGCCGATGCAGGATGTTTAGCTGCAATCCATGTATTCCCCATTATATTGTTGTCGGATGGAATGGTTTGTGAGGAAGTGGTCTTCGAAAAGACTGCTCCTTCCAGCATATTCTCTGAAAAAGTATGGTCGAGATAAGTTTTGAATTCCTTTAAACGTTTTGCATCATTCTCATGAATGAGTCCGCGTTGGTCGGGAGGAACGTTTAGAAGCAGGACTGCATTCATACCCACTGAATTGAAGTAAATGTCGATCAGTTTGGCGAGAGATTTAACCCGGTGATCCTCTTCGGGGTGATAAAACCAGCCGGGGCGGATAGAGACATCCACTTCGGCAGGATACCAAAAGAGGTGATTGGCTTTCTCAATTAAGCTTCGGCTCCCCAAATCGGGTGATTGCGCATTGATTCCCAGCTGTTCGTTGATGGCTTTCATTCTGGGTGTACCGCCTGGGGCAAGGGCCGTAACACTCCATTCTGTTTCGCGGCCATACCCGGTTTCTGTGCCTACCCAACGTACGTCCTCGCCCATTATGGCTATAACGGCCTGTGGCTGGAGCTCTTCTATTTTTTCATAATAGGCCTTCCAATCATATTCTTGCTTTTTCCCGTTGGGGCCTTCGCCGTTGGCTCCATCAAACCATACTTCATCCACTTGCCCGTACCATGTAAGAAGCTCTGTTAGTTGCTCCAGAAAATATTGGTTATAGGCCGGTGAATCGCCATAGCATTGAGCGTGGCGATCCCATGGCGAAAGATAGATCCCGAATTTCAGGCCCAAGGCTTTACAGGCATTTTTCACTTCCCGCACGACGTCTCCCTTGCCATCTTTCCAAGGGGAGGAGGCTACCGAGTGCGATGTGGTTTGGGTCGGCCAGAGACAAAAGCCGTCGTGATGTTTGGCCGTAACAATGACCATTTGCATGCCGCCTTCTTTTAGGCTTTTGACCCATTGATGGGCATCAAACTCTGTGGGGTTGAACAGTTGGGGAGATTCGGTTCCGTCGCCCCATTCCCGTCCGGTAAATGTGTTGATGCCGAAGTGAATGAATGCGGTCATTTCCAGTTTTTGCCAATCCAGTTGTTTTTGGGTTGGGACTACTCGGGCTGCTTTGTGAATCTTGCTTTGGAGTGATTCTCCTTCTGCGAAGGCTACCTGATTTTGGTAGTATTTTTCATTTTGGCAAGCGCTGAAGAGGATCGAAATAAGGAGGAGAATCCTAAGTGGTACTTTGGTTGCTATCATAACTGTTCAGTCTGTGGTTTGTCGGAAGTCTTAAAAGAATGAAATATTTACTATTGAAAGTCAAACTTAATAAAAAAACAAATAAAAGATATTTTGTTTTGAGTAAAAAATAGACGAAGATCTATGGTGTCAGAAACGAAAAAGCTACAGGAATTACGTTCATTTCCGGATTCCTGTAGCTTTTTATTAGTGCCTTAAGATCATTCGTCCTTCTGCAATAATGATTACCAACCCGGATTTTGAGTTAGCTTTTTATTGATATCCATATCTCTTTGAGGTATGGCCCAGAGATAATCTTTTTCCGGATCGAATTGTCTTTCTTCAATCAGTTTATGTTTTCCGTAGTTTTCATCTTCCGGATTCCAGTAGTTTAAGATGCCATAAACAGGGCCGGGCATAACTTCCTCCGCAATTCCCCATCTTCTGATATCAAATAAACGATGTTCTTCCATGGCGAATTCTACGCGTCTCTCTCTTCTTAAGATAGTCCTAAGTTCGTCTTGACTGGTGGTTGTAACCGCCGGTAATTGTACCGATTCTCTTCCTCTAACTTCATTGATGGCGTCTAACACTGATTGATCAATTTCTCCCAGTTCAATTTTTGCTTCGGCGTAGGTCAGTAGAACCTCTGCATATCGGATAACAATAATATCATTGGTTGAATTGCCATCCCAACCACCATCGATTACAGCCGGTATGTATTTCTTGTAATAGTATCCTGAGTAGGAGGCATTATTTTTGCCTAATCCGTCCGGGGAATTGGGATCAGTAATGTCTACGATGCTTCCGTTTACTTCACTTCCGGGGACCACAATGGTCATTTTTAGCCGTGGATCTCTGTTTTCAAATGGATTTTCAGGATCATAAAACACAGATTCATCTATGGTTTTACCATCTGTACATTCATAGGCATTTACCAGTGATTGAAGAGGAACTACTTCCGACCATCCTCCGACAAAAGGCCCACCAACCCAAGTTGCAATCGCGTTTTTATGGGTTTCTATATACTGGGCTGCAAGGATGATTTCTTTGCTTTCTTCATTGGTCCCGTTAAATAGACTTTCATAATCGGGATCAATAATGTATCCATCGGTCATTTTCATTACTTGTTGAGCCGCATCGGCCGCATCTTTGTAATTCTTGTTGTAAAGGTCTATTCTGGCCTTTAATGCCAATGCCGCTCCTTTGCTAATTCTTCCTTTTTCGGTAACCTCTGAAGATTCGGGCAAATCATCTGCTATGGAAGCAAGGTCTTGTGAAATAAAGTCCATCACATCGGCGGCGCTGGTTCGTTCCACATTATACTCTGCCGGGCCGTTGGGCAGGGAGGTAATGAGCGGAACATCGCCGTAAAGGCCTACTAATTGTTGGTAAGCATAGGCACGAATGACTTTTACTTCTGCTACCATTCTGTTGCGGTCATCAGGATTTATATTGGGTACGTTATCTATGTTGTCAATGACATTATTGCAGGCAGCAATAGCTTGATAATAAAAAGACCAGAAGTGAGAGAATGTGCCAAGACTTGCGGTGGCAGATCCGTTTCCGGCATAAAGAATGTCGCACGGCCAGTTGGACCATGCGTAACTGTCATCTGTTGCACATGTCAGAAAGGTTTTCCACCAGTCATCACCTAAAAACTGATAACAGCCTACGACTGCTTTTCCCGCATTGGATGTAGTTGCCCAATAAGTTTGATTGGTCAAGGCGTTAGTAGGTTGTTTTTCCAGGAAATCTTCACTGCAGGAGAATGCCAATAAAGCGATGAAGAGGGAATAAAATATAGAAGTTTTAATATTCATAACTTTTGGATTTTTTCGATTAAAAATCAATATTAACACCAATTGTATAGACTTTTACTTGAGGATAATAGCGGCTGTCCTGTGGGTTTTCCGGGTCGATACCATAGTCGTTTAGTTTGGACCATGTCAGCAGGTTTTGTCCGCCGAGGTAAAGTCTGCATCTGCTTATGCCAACTTTGTTACTGAGAGTTTCAGGAAGGGTATAGCCCAGCTGCATGTTTTTCAACCTTAGGTAAGCCCCGCTTTCTATCCAAAAAGAAGAGGATACATAGTTGTGCCCATAAGAGGAAAGTCTAGGAAACGATGCCTCTTTGTTGGTTTCTGTCCAACTGTCATTATGAATTTCTTTGAAATTTCCATCCTGACTGATGGGGGGACGATTTGACTGAACCGTATTTACATCTACTTTCCCAACGCCCTGAAGAAAGGCAGAAAAATCAAATTGTTTATACGCGGCAGAGAAGTTAAGACCATAAGTATATCTGGGAATACTGCTTCCGATAATGGTGCGGTCTTCTGCATTTATCTGATCGTCATCGCCCGAAATATTTTTATACATTAAATCGCCAGGTGCAATGGTCCCCGGCTGTTGAGCATGATTGTCAATTTCCTGTTGTGACTGGAAAATACCTTCTGCGATGTAGCCGTAAAAAGCCCCAATGGGATAGCCTTCATGGTAGGCCAGGATGCGATTGTCGTTATCTTGATCTTCCCAATTAGAGTCTTTTAGGTCGGTAATTTTGTTTTTTACATCGGATAGGTTAAATTGGATTTCATATTTGAAGTCTTCAATTTTTCCTTTGTATCCTAAGGCCAGTTCCCATCCTTTGTTTTCAACGCTTCCCGCATTTTGATAAGGCGCATTTTGTCCAACAGTTGAAGGAATGGGGATCTCAATAAGTATATCCTTTGTGTCTTTGACATAATATTCAAACGCAAAATCAATTTTTCCTCTTAATAGGATGGCGTCGATTCCAAAGTTGGTAATTTGTGTGCGTTCCCAACTGATTTCCGAGTTGGCAGCATCAATCATTCTGGCGCCGGATGTCAATTGGCTTCCAAAAGGATAATTGTATCCCAATTGCATTACCGATTGATAGGGATAGTATCCGATTTCCTGGTTTCCTAATTCGCCCCATGATGCTCTGACTTTTAAGTCATCAATGAAGTCAACATTGTTCATGAATGATTCCTGGGTTATTCTCCATCCAACCGAAAACGACGGAAAAACTCCCCAACGGTTATTTTCAGAGAATCTGGAGGAACCATCTCTTCTGATGTTTGCTTCGAATAAATACTTATTGTCCAAAGAGTAGTTCAATCTTCCGAAATAGGATAGAAGACTATAGCCGTATGAGTATCCGTCATTCTCTTGAGAGGATGGGGTTCCTGCTGCAAGTTCATCAATAACATCTAATGAACCATTGTTACGGAGGGCAGAAAGATAATCTGTATCGTCGTTTACACGGGATATCCCAGCAAGAACTCCCAATGAGTGAATACCCAATTGCTTGTCATAGCTTAATAACCCCTGGAGATTTGTATGTAGGGTCTTGTAATTTTGCTTAACAATTTTATCTGTACCTTTTATTACTTCTGTTTTGGAAAAGAAGTCTGTATAAGCGAGGGATTTTTCGTATAAAGAATTAAAAGAAAGGCCATACCTCACCATTGCATTTCCTTCTATATTCAGGCCATCCAACAGTTCGTATTTGAGTTTGAAGTTACCGTCGAAGGCATCCTCTTTGTAATCGTAGTTGCCTCCTTCTTCCTGCAAACGAACCGGGTTTCCGTCTCCTCTGGAAATGCCCCATGTTCCGTCGGAATAGTTTACTGGCAAGGTGGGATTTGATTTTATGGCTTGATTGAATTGAAACCAGATGCCGCCAGCATCTCCCTGTGGTTCGGTTCTGTCGGATAGTTTAGCAGCCAGGTCAGCCTGAAAGGTAAAATGATCGTTGAAATTGACGTCGCTGTTCAATCGTACCGTCAGACGTTCATAATTGGCCTTTTTGATAAGCCCTTTCTGTTGAAGGTAGTTTGATGAGAACCTATATTTTGCATTGTCACTTCCCCCACTTATGCTAACGCTATGCTGCTGCTGAAATCCTGAGCCTTGGAGTATTTCATCGATCCATTTTACATCGGGATACAGGTCTGTATTGCGGTTGGGATTATCGTATGCGGCAATCTCGGCACCGGAAAATATAGCGGCTCCCCCTGAATTGATGTGGAGAAGATTGACTAAGCTCATGTATTCCTGGGCTCCAACAAAGTCCGGCAATTGAGTTGGTCTTTGAACGCCGGAATACCCATTATAAGAGACTTTAATCTCTTTGTCTTTACCCCTTTGGGTGGTTATTAGAATGACGCCATTGGCAGCCCGAACCCCGTAAATGGACGAAGCAGCTGCATCTTTAAGGACAGAAATGGATTCTATGTCGTTAACGTCGATATCGTTGATGTTATATTCCATTCCGTCAACCAGCACCAACGGATCATTGTTGTTTAATGTTCCAACCCCTCTGATTCTGATGGCGCCTGCATCATTACCCGGTTGTCCCGAAGATTGCGTGACGGTTACTCCCGGCGCAAGGCCTTGTAAAGCTACCGATGTCTGGGCTACAGGTCTTCCGGTAAGTTCTTCTCCTTCCAATGAAGAAACTGCGCCAATTACATTTACTTTTTTCTTAATTCCATACCCAACGGCGACGACTTCATCTAACCCGATTATTTCTTCAGACATAACAATCTGGAAGGATGTTTTTTGGCCTAATGAAACTTCCATTGTTTTCATTCCAATAAAAGAAAAAACCAGAGTTTCAGCATCCTGTGGGATGTTGAGAGAAAAATTTCCATTAACATCCGTAATGGCTCCCATGGTCGTTCCTTTGATGGCGACAGAGACGCCCGGGATGGGCAACCCTGTATTGTCGGTTACAGTTCCATTGATGGTTTTGTTTTGTCCACTCTGTAAGGTATCAGACTTGTAGGTGCTTATGGCAATGTATTTGTCGAAAACCCTATACGAGAGATCCATTTTGGATAATAATACATCCAAAATCTCGAATATTGTCGCATCCTGGAAATTAATATCAAAACTTTTTTCGTTTTGCAGATCTTCGCTTTTGTAGAAAAAATGATAATCGGTTTCGCTTTCGATCTTATCCAGGATTACTTTTAAAGACGATTTCTCCATTTTTAGATTAATCTTGGTATCCTGAGCATAAGTCGAAAGGGCTAAAACCTGACCTATACTAATGGTTATAAATAATAGCGTAAGTTTCATTATTTTCAGTAGTTTATTGTAGCCGCTGGCTACCCCTTTTCGATGTTTTTTCATACCTTCGTAATGTTTTGGATTAATAAATTCTTTTTTACTAGAAGAATAATTCAAAATGATTGAAACGTTTTAGTTTCAGAGAGTCGGTGAAATACTGGTACTATTTTTCCGGCTCTTTCTTTTTTCATAGATTTTTTTTCATTGGCTTCTTTTTTTTATATGTACAACATTAGGTTCTAAGTGTTTTATTTCCATGTTCGTATCGATGTTCGCCGTATAATTTAAAATTTCGAGTAACTGATCAATGGGTTTGTTCTTGAGAATGGCTCCGGTATATTTGATGTTTTTCAGAGAAGGATCATCAAAAACTATTATTATATTAAACCAGGCTTCAATTTTAGATGCAATCATTTCCAGAGATTCATCTTCAAAATAGATAACTCCATCTTTCCACGAGGTGTATAGTTTGGTGTCAACAGAGGATGATATTTTGATTTTTTTTGATTTTTTGTTAAAAACAGCTCTTTCATGAGGTTTTAGTTTGGTAATCCTTTTGCCCTCATTGTTTTCTATACAAATACTTCCTTTTACCAGGGTGATATCTATGGTTTTGGCGTTGGGAAGAGCTTCAACGTTAAAGCTTGTTCCAAGCACCTTTACCCTTAATTCAGAAGTATTCACTATGAAGGGGCTGCCTTTGCGGGTGGAGACATCAAAGAAGGCTTCGCCAGATAATTCAACCTTTCTGGCACCTGATCCGAAATCGGAAGGATACTTAAGGGTTGACCCGGAATTTAGCCAAACATGGGTTTGGTCGGCCAGTATTAATTCAGCCGATTCCCCATAAGGCACTACAATCTTATTTAATTTAACCCCATAGCCCAATAGAGTGTTCTTTATTGGTTGGAACAAAACACCACCGATCAGAAAAACTAGTATCAGGATGGCCGCATATTTCGTAATCTCATAAATCCTGAATTTTTTATAAAGAGGAATAGTGGAGCGTTGATTGTTTTGAATTTTATCAAAATTTAAAAAGTATTTATATGCCTGTCGGTTTTTTAAATGGTTGAATTCTTCCCGGTTCGTTTCACTTGCCTCGATCCAATTCATTATTTCTTCAATCTCTTTTTTGTTGGTTAGAGAGTGATTGGCAAATTTTTCTAGCTTTTGTTTATTCATATATATTATGTTCTAAGTATTAAGTACGGTTTATGCCCCTTACCCCTAAGAATATTTTTGAAAAAAACTAAAAAATATTTGAATGTTTTTTTAAACCATCCTGTTATGAGGGAGCTGGGGTGACAAAATAGAAAGAAGGGTGGGTGGGATAAACGAAAATTTAACGGAATAGAAACAGTATAAATGGAATGTAGTTTTTTAGTGCTATACGTAAGACTTTAAGGGCCTTGGTAATGTGAGCTTCAACAGATTTTACAGATATGTTCAGTTCATCTGCAATTTCACTATGTCGTTTATCTTTAAAGCGACTGAGCTCAAATATTATTCTTGTTTTTTCGGGAAGCTTTTTCAGTGTGTGGTTAAGAATCTTATTTATCTCATCGAAAATCATTGGTGACGTGTCGAGCTGGTTTAGGGAATTCTGTACAATAGCTAATTGTCTTACCTTGAGATGATCGTTGTGTTTTTGTTGAACTTTTAAATGATCGATTTTTTTTAGGCAAGTGTTTTTGCAAATCGTAAAAAGCCATGAAGACAAATTCCTAATTTCCGTGCATTTTTCCCGTTTTTCCCAAATTTCTGAAAATACATCCTGTAAAATATCACGTGAAGCCTCACGGTCATTCAGATAATGCATGGAAAAGTAGTAAAGCCTTTCAGAGTATGTGTTGTAAAGAATTCCAAAAGCCATTTTATCACCAGATGATAGCTTTTCTAAAAGTTCCTTTTCATTGTAAAAACTAATCATAGGCTATTGTTTGTTTTTGACGTTGGTTGCTCTCGGTCTGACACCCCGCATGTCCTCGTTTTTATAGCCGTTGGCCCAAAAATGGGGAAGAGAGTGTTAATCTCTGAAAGGTTTTGCTGTGATTAGATCCCACCGGATGCAATGATTTTATTCTTGCGAAAATAGCAATAATTTAGAGGATTAACATAAACACACGATTGGGGGATTTATTTCGATTATACGGTAGAGCCATTAAGTGACTGATAAAAAATGAAATACTGTGTTTGAGTCAATGATATTCATTGACTGCAAGCATTTGGATTGTCTGGATGGATGGGGACAGAGTTTCCAGAAGAAGGTTTTAAAAGTAGTGGAATAAATACTATTTATGGAGAATTTTTAAAATTCAAATAAAACAATTTTTTTTCTGAGTTAATACTTTAGCGACAATAAAATAAGTATTTTTTAAGGAGATGTTGTACGGAATTGAAGAGTTTAGTTCTCAGGAAAGTAATTGGGTTGAGAAGAGAGAATGGGGCTTCTTTTTTGATTAATTCTAAATAACCACTATCTTTGTCAATCCAAAGTGGATGGATTTGGCTGCTTGCAACCACTATAAAACAATGCTAAAATGCGATTTTAGCCTGCCAATTGTTTTTCCATCCCTTATAACTTGTTTGTTTAATCCGATTTATCCGGCGCACCGTGTGTGTTGATCGTGATAAATGTAATATCGTATTGTTATGGGATATCTATTTACTTCAGAATCTGTATCGGAAGGGCATCCTGATAAGGTGGCCGATCAGATTTCGGATGCTGTTTTGGATGAATTACTCAGGCAGGATCCCAACTCAAAGGTGGCCTGTGAAACACTGGTTACTACAGGCCTGGTAGTAGTCAGCGGTGAAATTAACACTAAAGGTTATGTGGCGGTGCAGCAGGTGGCACGCGACACCATCGAAAGAATTGGGTATACCAGTGCCGATTATATGTTTGATTCGGGCTCGTGCGGTGTGATTTCTGCCTTGCACGAACAGAGTGATGATATCAACCGCGGCGTTGACAGGGATGGAGAAGATACTCAGGGCGCCGGCGACCAGGGAATGATGTTTGGCTATGCCTGTCGGGATACCGACAATTTTATGCCGCTTCCCCTTTACCTCTCGCATTTTTTACTTCAGGAGCTGGCGGCCATCCGGCGTGAAGGAAACGAAATGACTTATCTGCGTCCCGATGCCAAATCGCAGGTTACCATCGAATATGATGATCACAACAACCCCATTCATGTCGACACCATTGTGGTTTCTACCCAGCACGATCCTTTTGATGCCAGTGATGAGGTTATGCATAAGACCATTTTGCACGATGTGGAAACCATCCTGATTCCTCGTGTCAAGGCCAAGTTGAAACCTGAGCTTCAGAGGCTTTTTCAAGATTATAAGCTGCATGTGAATCCAACCGGGCGCTTTGTCATTGGCGGACCGCACGGCGACACCGGGTTGACCGGCCGGAAGATCATTGTTGACACCTATGGCGGAAAAGGAGCTCACGGTGGTGGCGCTTTCTCGGGAAAAGATTGTTCGAAAGTGGACCGGTCGGCGGCTTATGCCACCCGTCACATAGCCAAAAACATGGTGGCGGCAGGTGTGGCCGATGAGGTGCTCGTCCAGGTGGCCTATGCGATTGGAGTGGCTCAGCCGGTAGGATTATACGTCAATACTTTTGGGACTTCAAAGGTGAAGATGAGTGACGGACAAATTGCTGAAAAAATTCAGATGTTGTTTGACTTACGCCCCGGAAAAATTATTCAACGACTTGGACTGAAAAATCCTATTTTTACCCCTACCGCAGCATATGGTCATATGGGAAGAGAGCCTTATACGGCCAATGTTAAATTTATCGAAAACGGAAAAGAGGTGAATCGTGAAGTGGAATTCTTTACCTGGGAGAAGCTCGATTATGTTGATCAGATTCGGGAAGTTTTCGGACTGTAGCATTTCTCGATAAGAAAGGGAGATCCTGTCTACTTCTCATTAGAGCCTAAATCTGTGTTTAAGGCTTTATGGAAAGAGACGAAAGGCTGAATTTGTTAACCATTGAAATGCAACATTAGGGAATAATATCAATTGAAATAATTATCGGACGGAGCGGCAATGGCTCTGTCCGATTTTTTGTGACAAGAGAAATATGGTGAAGCAATGCCAAGTCCGACCAACTGCCACTGTTCCTTCATTAATTTCGTGTTATTTTATTGCTAAATCTTTATGCCTGACACCTTATAAGGTGTTCAACTGGCACCCAATAAGGTGTTTGCCTGACACCCAATAAGGTGTTTGTCAGGCACCCAATAAGGTGTTTGTCAGGCACCTTTATAGGTTTTTGACCGACACCTCAATAGGTGTTTAATCCTCATCCTCTAATGTCGATCTTTTAACCTTTTCCCAAGCCATTGAAGCGATTTTTTCAGGGTGCAACATAATGGGGTGCAGTTTCTGTTGACATGGTGCCGGAGGCTAAAAGGTGGTCTTTGGGGGTGAAGAAGATCTTGGTACGAAAAAGTCATAGTCCGAAATTTTTAATCTACGAAACGAGTCTCTTGGTTTATCCTTTTGGCTTGTCTGCCAAATTGTTATTGAATATGGTATGTCCTATTTGTATTTTGAGCAACAAAAAAATATAAGGGTCATGCTTCATTTCCAAAATCCAACAGTTGTTGATACAAAAACGTCGGCTGCTGTTCCTCAACCTAGGGGAAAAAGGCTTCAAATCCCCGATCGTCTTATTGGGGATAAGGTTTTTCAATTTATTAGTCGTTTTTGTTACGTTGAGGCGGAAGATACGCTGCTGCTCAGCGATACCGAAGCTTTTGATGTGCGGACTAAAGATCTGCGCCCCAGACGGAGTATCGTAATTTTGCGCTCCTTAAATGAGGCGGAACACATAAACGGTTTTTTGGCTCAGGCAAATTATCAGTTGCGCCAGGAAGGATTGTTCATTTGTAATTTGGAAACAACCAGATTGCGACGACAACGTATCTTCCGGGAATCGCCGGCTTTCTCTCGAAGGGCATACTATTTCTATGATTATCTGATTCGGCGAGTTGTTCCTACCATTAAATTGACGCGTTGGTTGTATGCGCGGTTTGTTTCCAATCGTGAAAAAGTAATGTCTTATTTCGAAATGGTAGGTCGTTTGATCTATTGTGGCTTTCGGGTTGAATTTGACGAAGAGATCGATGGACGTCATTTTCTGGTGGCGCGGAAGGTGGGCCTACCTCCTAAAGCACCATTGAAAGAACGATATGGCCTTTTGTTGAAGCTGAACCGTATAGGGAAGAATGGCCAAATGTTTAAAGTTTATAAATTTAGGACAATGGTTGCCTTTAGCGAATATGTTCAGGAACATATTTATAGGAAGAATCATCTGGATCTTAAGGGGAAATTCCGGAACGATAAACGTGTCACCATATTAGGTGGGCTATTACGGAAGTTCTGGATTGATGAGTGGCCCATGTTTATTAATCTTTTTAGAGGTGAGATGAAGCTGGTAGGGGTTCGCCCGTTGAGCCCTCAGTATTTGAAGCTCTACGATCCGGTTGTGGCTAAGCGTCGCCAATCGGTGAAACCGGGTCTTATTCCACCTTATTATGTGGATCTTCCCACTACTTTGGAAGAAATCCAGGCTTCCGAACTGAAGTATATTGAGCGTTATCATAAGGCTCCTTTCAAAACGGATGTAATCTATTTTTTTAAAGCTTTGTGGAACATTTTTATAGGCGGAGCTAGGAGTAAATAGTTAGTGAATGGGAGAACGAAAAGCATTTGTTAAAGATACAGTGGTTTATGGCTTGGGAAATGGATTGAAGAAATTTATTGGATTGTTTCTTCTGCCCTTTTATACGCGGGCGTTGAGTGTGGGTGAGTTTGGGGTGCTGGAAACCTTGGGAACTACGGCTGCTTTGTTGGGTGGTTTTTATTCGCTGGGGTTGGAATCTTCTTGCGGATTCTATTTTTTTAAGGCCCCCGAGAGTCAGAAAAGCGATGTGTTGTCGACGGCTTTCTATCTTCGTTTGATTTCTTTTCTACTTATTGTACCATTGATTTTTTTTCAAGATTATTTTTCCCGGCTTCTTTTTCAAAGCCGGGATTATTCTTCTTTGGTCTTCATGATTTTGCTTTTGGTACCGGTCAACCTAATGATGAGTGAGCAGTCGCATCTGTTTCGCTATTTCAGACAACCCTGGAGATACAATTTAATTACCATCCTGAAGTCGCTGACCAATATCGGATTGGGAATCACGCTGGTGATAATGATGAAAAAGGGCGTGGAAGGGGCCGTTTGGGCCCGAATCGGGAGCAGTGCGTTGGTGGTAGTGGTGGCATTTGCCGGGTTTAATTATCACAAGTACAGCTTTCGGTTTTCCATGCACTGGGCTCGAAAATTGTTGAAATATGGTTTTCCGCTTATTTGGGTAGGCATTGCTGCCTGGGTTTTTAATAGCAGCGACCGATATTTTCTGGTGCATTACTGTGATTT
This sequence comes from Thermophagus sp. OGC60D27, assembly GCF_052400625.1. Lineage (NCBI taxonomy): Bacteria > Pseudomonadati > Bacteroidota > Bacteroidia > Marinilabiliales > Marinilabiliaceae > Thermophagus > Thermophagus sp. OGC60D27. Next base: position 68,502 of record NZ_JBQTGH010000002.1, on the reverse strand, counting down.
GCATGAGGTGGGTCTCTATTCTATCGGAGCCCTATTTTCTCAACCGGTGCTATTGGTGAATATGGCAGTTCAAATGAGTTTTGGGGTTTTATTTTTCCAGTTGTACTATTCCGAAAAAGATCCGGGCAAGCCACAAGCAAGAAAAATGGCTATAGATATCTATCTGATCTATTTGACCGGTGCGGTTCTTTTGGCGACAACACTCTCCGTCTATGCCGATGTCATAGTTCCATTTGTTTCGACCCCCGACTATTCCGAGGGTAGCAGGGTGATCCCGTTTTTGGTGTTTTCCTACGTTGCCGCACAATCGTTTCAAACGATGGGGCCGGGAATCTCTTTGTCGGAAAAGACTTGGCACTATACCTGGATCACCGGCGTCACCGCCTTGTTGAATATAGGTCTGAACTTCCTGTTGGTTCCCAGGTGGGGCTTTATGGGGGCCGGATTAGCCACCCTTATTTCGTTTGTCGTTTACTGGCAGGTGAAGGTATGGGTCGCATCAAAATATTTTTCTGTGGCATATCCTTATTGGCGGATCAATCTCTTTTTTATTATTGCCCTGATGCTGTCGGTATTGGTCGTGTCGTGGCCACAAATAATTCCCGTATGGCTTCGGGTGGGGGTGATTGTTGGGGTAGGCGGTCTGGCATTTTTGCTTAAATTAGTCTATCCTTCCGATTTAATACATCTTTGGGATGGAATAAAAAAGTATATGAAATGAGCCTGTCGTTACTGATTCTTCTGGTTATTTCTCTGATGGCAATAGGAATATTTGCTGTTTTACGGTGGCCCGACCATGCCTTCTGGCTGATCATCGTGTTTTTATTTGACCCATCGGGACATCTGTCGGTATTGTTTGGGAAGGAAGCTTTGGGAGGTTTTTACTATCAGGACTTTTTGTATGTGATGGCATTTATTCCGTTGTTTTCATCGAAGGTGAGGGTTAAATCATTGCTTTCTTATCGGCCCTTTCTGGTATTGTTGGGCGTTCAGCTATTGTTTTTGCTTTATCATCTTTTTGTTTTTGGCTATTGGCAACCCGGCAAGGGGTGGAACTATCTGATTCGCTATGTAATGGTGAGAGAGCGAATGAGCGTGTTTGGATTCTTGTTAATCATTCCTGTCTTTGTGATGGCTCGCCGCAATCTGTCGATGTTTGTCGGTTTTTTGATTTGGACCACGTTGATTGTTTATACTCTGTTTTTTATCACCATTTTGACCAATGCCGATCTGGTGCCGGTCTGGCAGGCCGAACGTTACCGCGGAACCGGCATCATGCGATATTCCCTCTTTAGTGCGGGCCTGACCGACATGCTTGTTCCACTGGCTTTTTATATTGTTGCCGGAAAGGTGAATTATCGTTTTCGTACGTTACTGGTTGTTGCTACCGGGTTGTTTGCATTGGGCATGATGCTGTCACTAACCAAAAGTAACTACATTAATCTTTTGGGGTTGTTAGTCGGAGCCCTCTTTTTGTATTACCGTTATTACAACATCTCCTTGTCCGGGATAACCGGGATGCTGTCGGGATTTGGAATGATTTTATTGTTGTTGATGTTGATGTTGTTTCCGGAGTATCCCGGGCTGGTATGGCGTCAGGCCAAGGATCTCTGGTTGTTTATAAGTGGCGATGCTTATACCAGCGGGGTGGTGGAAGGTCGTATTCTGAATCAGTGGCCGGCACACCTGGCCCTGATAGATCAACATCCCTGGCTGGGTACGGGCGCCGACTTTAGTGAATTTTTCAGTCTGCGATTCGATCCTTCCGATTATGAAGTGACCGATTTGCCCATTACGGGGCATTTGGCCATGTATGGTTTTATAGGGCTTGGCATTTATAGTTTATTCTATGTGCAGATGTGGCGATTCCTGATAATGGGATATAAAAAGTTTAAAAGCAAGGTTGTTCACATTAATGAGGTGGATATGGCCTTTTTCTTTGTGGTCTTTGCCTGGATGGTGAAAACCTTCTTTTTTAAACCCAACTATTTGTTCAACGAATTAACCACGGGTACTTTGCAGATCAATTTGTATGCCGGAATTCTGGCTGCTCTTCTTTATCGTCAATCGAAAAGTTGAAATCACTATGGTTCCAGAAATTATCATACAGCTGGTGTTGTATCACGATGCGGTCTACTTGCCTGGGTTGATCGATTCATTACGATTGCAAAGCTATCAGCATTTTCAGGTTATCGCACTGGATAATAGTGATGATGAGGCGGCAGCAGAGACGTTCCGCCGACTGTATCCTGAAGGTGAGTTATATCGTTCCGAACAAAACCTGGGCTATGCCGGAGGGCACAGCCGGCTGGTTGAAAAAACCCTTCAGTCGGGTGCTGCCTTTGTGGTGGTGATGAATACAGACGTTCAATTGCATCCCGATTTTTTGCACCATTTGCGCCAACACATGATTCACTTCCCCCAGGTGGGTGCATGCGGTCCGGTAATACTGGAAGGAAAAGGAACGCGGAAAACCAATGTCATACAGAATTATCGATTGTATATGAATTTCCGGAGCGCAGAGAAAATCTCTGCAGATGCCGGCATGCTCCTGGAACCGGAGAATGAACTGCCAACGTTTGCCCGGGTCGATTATCTGTCGGGGGTGGCATTCATGATTCGAACCGACCTTTTAAGAGTAATGTCTTTTTTTGATTCCCAGCTGTTTTTGTATGGTGAGGAACGAGATTTCTTTTATCGGTTCAGACAAAAAGGCTATGTGGCCGACGTGGTCAGAGATGCTGTGTGCTGGCATTTTCACGACTGGAGTGCACAAAGTAGAAGTGGGTACCAAAGAGAATACTATTATCTGAGGCGAAACAAGGTGCTCTATTTTAAAAAATATGGACTTTTAAAAAGTTTGACAGCCTATCTGCTGAAAGAAGTGGCTATGGCGCCTTTTACCTTTTTCTGGTCGTTGCGAAAAGGTGGAGCGAAAATGTTTGCTACTTATTGGTTGGGCATTTGGCATGGCTTAATGGGCCGAAATGGGAAAGGTACGCTTTAACCCGAAAAATGCATTAGAAAATCTATTACGAATTAAAATTGCTGCCAATCAAGTCGCAAGCTAACTTGTTTCCATTCACCATAGCGGTGCTAAGCCTCATTTCAACAAGTTCTTGATTGATTGCACTTTTAATTCGTAATAGATTTTCTAATGCATTATTCGGGTTTAAGTGTTATACGACGCAAATGAGACGGACGACTTGTCTGACAGTTGGATTCGCTTTCTGAAAGAAAGTTCTTTCGGCAAAAGATTTTTTATCGGTTGCTTTAATATACAAAATAGCTCATTTAGTCAAATAGTTATGGTCACTGACCAGTCTTCTCAGCATTTCGATTCCAGTTTCCTTAAATTTAGTTGGCATTTGAATGATAAACGATGCGAAATGAATCGGTTTTCACCTCCGCAAAAGTCTTGTTTGTTTGCAGTGGAACCTCCAATGGTTGCTGCACGGCAGCCATAGAGCAACAGGCTCGGGCTTTGAAAAAAAGCGGTGTTGAAGTTCAATTTTTCAGGATTCAGGGCAAAGGATTGTTTGCCTATCTACGGGCCATCCTTAGGTTAAAGCGTTATATGTCCGGTCATCCGTCGGAAATGGTACATGCCCATTACGGTCTGAGTGGTATGACCGCCTGGCTGGCCGGAGCCCGACCATTGGTCGTGTCGCTCATGGGCAGCGATGTGTATGGCAAAAGGTGGTTGCGTGCCGGCGTGCGAATTTTTTCCCGGTATTGTTGGCCGCTGACCATTGTAAAGAGTCGGGAAATGGCTGAACGGTTAAAGGTGAAAGGATTAAGAATCATACCCAACGGGGTGGATATGCAGCTGTTTAGGGAAATACCCAAAGAGGAGGCCAAAGAACAAGTAGGCTTCTCCCGCAAACCGGTCATCCTATGGCCGGCAAATCCCGGCAGGGAGGTTAAAAATGTTGCGCTGGCAATGGAGGTGGTGAAGCATATGAAAAATTTTACCGGCGAATTTAAAATGGTGTGGGGAAAGCCCACCGAACAGATGGTCTGGTATTATAATGCCGCGGATGTGGTGCTGATTACTTCCAAATGGGAGGGATCACCCAATGTGGTGAAAGAGGCCCTGGCGTGTAATGTGCCGGTGGTTTCGACAGATGTGGGAGACGTAAAACGCTGGTTGCGCCATGCCAAAGGATGCTTTGTCTGTCCTTCGGATGCGAAAATGCTGGCCGGGGGAATGGAAAAAGCGCTTCAAGTTAAAGGCCGGACAAACGGAAGAGAACAAATAAAGGAATTGGATAACAAAAGTATTGTTAATCAACTATTAATGATTTATGCAGAGGTGAAGGATAAATCTTCATCCAAAATAAGGTAAGGTGATATTATGGCAATAAAGATTGTAACAGATACTGCTAGGGTGGATAAAGGCCGTTGGGAGAGGTTTGTTGGTGACCACCCGGATGGGAATATCTATCAGATGCCATATATGTATGAATTATATTGCTACACCAAACGGCAGAAACCGATAACATTTTTTGCTTTTGAACAGGATGAGCTGGTGGGATTGTTAATTGTGGTTCAGTTAAGAAATGTATTTCCTCCGTTTACGTTTTTCACGCGTCGTCAGATAATATTTGGCGGACCGCTGATAAAAGATAACGATAGCGGAATTTTACTGGCGTTGGTAGAGTCCTTGTTTGCAAAAACTGCCAGGTCGGTGGTTTATACAGAGATCCGGAATTATCGGTTGAAACTCCCGCTGAAACCGGTATATGAAGAGGCCGGGTTCTATTACGAACCTTATCTGACAGTGGTGGTCGATATCGACCAAAAGGAGGGAAAGCTCTGGGCATCGCTATCGCCGGAGAGACGTAAGAATATTGAAAATTTGAAGAACGATAGTTTCGAGATCAGAGAATTGGTTGATAAAAAGGAACTCAAAACCGCCTGGAAGGTGTTGAGATCTTCTTTTTTATCCAAAGGGAGACCCATGCCTAACTTCTCTTTGATGCAGGCGATTATTAATTCCGAAAATCTAAAACCGAAGCTAAAAGCAAAAGGTTTGTTTTTAAATGGGAGCATGAAAGCCACAGTATGGCTTTTGCTTTTCGATGACAGGGCTCATATTTGGATGGAAGGAAATCTGCTTGAGGAAAGCGAGCAATGGATTTACGATGGTTTTTTATGGGATATCATCAGAGAGTTACAAAGGGAAGGAGTCGGTTCTCTGGAAATGGGTAGCGGAGGCAGACCCGGAAAGGATTTTCTCTTGCGACAGTATAAGAAATCATATGGCGGAATGATCCGCGAAACCGGACGATTCGTTTACGTTCACAATTGGTTTTTATGGAACCTTGGCAGACTCTTTTACAGGTGGTACAAGAAGGTGCGAATTTTTTATTTCCATAAATACTATTTGAAAAGTAATGCTGCCTAAGTAAAGCTGGCTTAAAAAAAGTATCTGGTATTGAGTGGTTAGTGAATTAGCTGAAAATTGACAATATGAGGATCATGATAGACATAGGCCATCCGGCACATGTTCACTATTTCCGGAATTTTATCCGTATTATGGAGACCCGCGGACACCAGTTTCTGGTAACTGCCAGAAGCCGCGAACATGTGACAGAGTTGCTGCGCCATTACGATATTCCCTTTGAAGATCGTGGCATCGGTGGAACCTCATTGATGGGAAAGATATTCTATCTTCTGGTCACGGTTTGGAAACAATATCGCAGGGCATTAAAATTCAAACCCGATCTGTTTTTGGACTTCAGCACCATTTACTCCGGACCGGCAGCCTGGCTCACCCGAAAACCTTACATTACCTTTACCGATACCGAAAACACGAAACTTTATCGCCGGTTTATTGATCCGTTTTGTAAAGTTGTATATACCCCCGAATGTTTTCCCTCCCATTTAGGGAAACATCACCGGAGGTTTAATGGCGTTATGGAACTGGCATATCTTCATCCCAAATATTTTGAGCCTGACCCTGCGGTGCTTGAAGCCTTGAATTTGAAGCCGGGAGATCGGTTTGCCATACTTCGGTTTGTGGACTGGAAAGCCTTGCATGATCGCGGGAAAGCGGGATTCCCGGAGCATCGGAAAATGGAATTGGTGAAGTCACTTGAACGATTTGGGAAGGTGCTTATTAGCTCGGAAGGAGCATTGCCTAACGAGCTGGAATCGCATCGTTTGAGAATAGATCCCGCCAAAATGCATCATCTCTTGTTTTATGCAACCCTACTGGTTGGTGAAGGCGCCACCATGACCACTGAAGCAGCTCTTTTGGGCACCCCGGCTATTTACTTGTCCGATTTTCGGCTAGCCAACCTGTTGTATCTCGAGAATAACTATGGTTTAGTTCTAAATTTCGGGACATCAGAGAAAGAACAGTCGATGGCTCTCAACAGTGCAGAAATGCTTTTTGGTCGTTCCGGCACCAAGAACAATGCGGCGGCACAATCCGGAAAATTTTTGGACGATCACATTGACGTGACCGGCTTTATGGTGGATGCTATTGAAAATATGAAGTTGTAATGTGGATTGGAAAAGTAACTGTAACCCTTTTATAAACAGTGTGAGATGTGTGGAATTACCGGAATATTAACCCAAAATGGAGACAAAGCTGATGAAGCAGTGTGTCGGCAGATGACTCAGGTACTAGCGCATCGCGGTCCGGACGGTGAAGGCATCTTTGCTTCGGGACCCGTAGCGTTGGGGCACAGGCGTCTCTCCATCATTGACCTGACCGAAACGGGAAGACAACCCATGACGTCGGAAGACGGACAAATTGTTTTGATTTATAACGGGGAGGTCTATAACTTCAGAGAGTTACGAGCTGAGTTGGAAGGGGCAGGTTATCGTTTTCGTGGGAGTTCTGACACTGAAGTAGTGGTGAATGCACTTCATAAATGGGGCATCAAAGCCATTGAAAAATTAAATGGAATGTTTGCTTTTGCCGCGTGGTTCAGGGATGAACAAAAACTGGTGTTGGCACGCGACCGATATGGCATCAAACCGCTTTACTATCTATTTACCGATAATGTTTTTTTGTTCGGTTCAGAGATAAAAGCACTGCGAGAACATCCAGGGTTTCGGTTCGGGGTTTCGCGGGAGGCATTAATCGAATATTTTTCTTTTCAGAATATTTTAAGTGATCTCACTTTGTTTGAGGGGGTAAAGCTTTTACCTGCCGGTCATTATTTGGAGGTATGGCCGGAGCGTGGAAAGATGTCGCAACAGTGTTATTGGGATTTTAAGTTTCGCTCGGTAGCCATGGATGCAGATGAAGCAGAGACGGAGCTTCAGCGTTTGTTTGAACAGGCGGTACAACGACAGTTGGTTTCTGACGTGGAAGTGGGAGCCTACCTGAGTGGAGGCATGGACAGCGGGGGCATTACCTGTGTGGCGTCACGAAAATTTAGAAACTTGAAGTCTTTTACCGCCGGCTTTGATTTAACCTCTGCCACCGGGATGGAAATAAATTTCGATGAACGTGAGCGATCCGAGTTTTTATCCAATTTGTATAAAACGGAACATTACGAGGTTGTTCTGAAAGCCGGAGATATGGAACGAGTGATGCCCGCATTGACGACCCACCTGGAGGATTTAAGAGTGGGACAATCCTATCCCAACTATTATATTTCGCGACTGGCCGGGCGCTTTGTTAAAGTTTGTTTGTCGGGTGCGGGAGGCGATGAGTTGTTTGCAGGCTACCCTTGGCGCTATTATCACAATTCGCAAAATGGGTATCATAATGGGTTTGCCGATAGTTATTTTAAATACTGGCAGCGGCTAGTCCCTGACGATCGACGGGAAGCGTTTTTTTCTTCAACAATTCGTGGAGAAATGGATTTTGACCGGCCAGCAGCTGTTTTCAGAGGCTTGCTTACCAATGGCCAGGCCAATGTGGATGATCGGTCTCCTCAGACCTATATCAATAATTCTCTTTATTTCGAAAGTAAGACTTTTTTGCATGGTTTGTTATTGGTCGAAGATAAGTTGAGTATGGCTCATGGGCTGGAAACCCGTTTGCCATTTTTGGATAACGATCTGGTTGATTTTGCCATGAAAGTGCCGGTGGAGCTTAAATTGCGAGATTGGGAAAAAATGGTGCGGGTCAATGAGAACGATCTGGCAGGGAAAGCTCGACAGGTGAAATCCCCGTCCACCGATGGTAAACTGTTGCTGCGAAAAATGTTGCAGAAATATGTGCCGGCCACCTATTGCAATGGACATAAGCAAGGCTTCTCGGCACCCGATGCCAGCTGGTTTAAAGGGGACAGCCTCAATTATATTAAACGGTTGTTATATGATCGTGATGCACGAATTTATGATTTTATTGATTTCGGGACTGCACGGCTACTGATGGAAGAACATATGAACGGTCAAAAGAACCATCGGTTACTGATTTGGTCGCTGTTGAGTTTCGAATGGTGGCTTCGGGTTTTTGGCAACTAGTAAGTCAATAGTCATTAGTGTTGGGAAAGCAAAGGACTGTTAACTAATGACGAAAAACTTATTTTATAAAAAAGGAGGCCATGAAAGTTTCATTAGAATAGTGAAATGGATAACTGTTATACAAATGCATAAATCGAAAAATAAGAGAAAACTAAGAGTGTTTGTAGGACCGGGTAATACTGCCGGGAATGCTCACTATATAGCGCGATCGTTAAGAATGGTGGGCGCTAAGGCCAGAAGTTATGCCTATGAAAAACATGTATTTGGTTATCCCACCGATCGGGTGGTACTTCAATTTCGATCGCTGAAGAAGAAGGGGCCTGTTAAGCTTGTGAACAATCGATTTGTGCTGCATCCGTTGAATGCATTGATTCGGGTGGTATTCTTTGTGTCGGTATTGTTTCGTTATGATCTTTTTTATTTTATATCGCCCATTACTTTTTTTGAAAATCATGCGGATCTGGGCATTCTTAGGTTCTTCGGAAAAAAGGTGGCTTTTTTCTTTCCGGGCTGTGCGGAGAAGAATCCTTATGATGAGCTCAATATGATGAAATACAGTTTTTGCTGGTATTGTACAGATACTAAAAAGCAGACTTTTTGTCTTTGTAATCAGCCGGATAAAAAGAAGGCTCGAATTCGTAAGTTTGAAAAACATGCCGATTATATTTTTTCTCGTCCCAGTACTTCGGGCTATCTGAAATATCCCGAGAAAGCATGGCCCATGTGGTTGATGACCGACCCTCCGAAACAACCCGTATCTATGGATAAGTTTAGAAATCCTTCGGCAGTACGCATCATGCATTTTCCATCGCATCGCGAATTAAAGGGTACCAAATATGTTGAAGAGGCCATAACGCATTTAAAAGATAAGTATGAAATTGAATATACCTGCCGGCGGATGACCAATCAGGAAGTGTTGAAAAATTTGGAATCGGCACATGTCCTGATCGATCAGTTTACCCACACCTTTGGGTTGTTGTCGGTGGAAGGACTTTCCCGTGGATGTGTGGTCGTGTGTCGTCTGGAAGAGTGGGCCCGCAAGAGTTATCCCGACCTGCCGGTGGTGAGCTGTAATCCGGAAGATTTGGAGGAAACCCTTGCTGAATTGTTGAAAGATCGACAACGAATGGCGGAAATAGCACAAAAGTCAATGGATTGGTATAGGAAAAATGCAACACTCGAAGTGGTAGGAAACAGAATGTTGAACATCTTTAGCGATAATCACTCTTGAAAATGATGTTAATGGGCGGTAAAAGAAATATAATCTGTACGCTGACATTGGTAATTGTGTTGTCTTTCTGCAGCGTATCTCTGCTTAGGGGACAGTATGTTCCGGTGCATGTGGATGATTCCGGCATTTATGATTTTGTGGATGAATTGGCCAACGAAGGCGTGATTGATGTTAATACCATCGCAAAACCATACAGCAGAAAGGAGATTGCCCGTTGGCTGGAAATGGCACTCGATAAAGGTTCCCTCACTTCGCGTCAACGAAAGGAAGTAGCGTTTTATCTGCGCGATTACGGGAAGGAGTTACATGAGGGCAAGGTGGTCAATAAACGATTCGACCTCTTCTATTACAGCGATTCGTTGTTTCGGCTGACGGTTAATCCTATTTTGGGTATGGGCGCATTTATGTCGGGGAAAGATGTGGGATATTATCGGTATAATGGAGGAGAGATATACGGCTCGATAGGTTCTCATGTAGGTTTTTACGGTAGTTTGCGTGATAATCATGAGTCGGAAATAATAGGGGGCGAGTCATACCTGCTTCAAAAGAGAGGCGCGGTTTATAAGGGAGAAGGAACGGCTCGAGATTTCAGTGAGGCCAGAGGAGGTATTTCCTGGTCGTGGAACTGGGGTAGTTTTTCACTTGAAAAGGATCATTACATCTGGGGACATGGTTACAACGGGACCAATATCTTTTCCGGGAATGTCCCTTCGTATGCCTTCATTTCGTTGGTGGTCAGTCCGGTATCATGGTTGGAGCTGCGATATCTGCATGGATGGCTTGTGTCGGAGGTGGTGGACACTGTTCGCTCTTTCTCCTATTATGATGGTGTCAGGGAAGTATTTACCGATAAATATGTGGCAGCCAACATGATTACTGTGCGTCCCGTGCCAAGGTTATATGTTTCGGCAGGGAACAGCATTGTTTATGCTGATACCCGTGTTAATCCTGCATTTCTAATTCCTGTCATGTTTTATAAGTCAGTGGATCATACATACAATGGCGCGTCGAATGAAGTGGGGCAGAATGCACAGATGTTTTTTGATGTCAGCAGCCGACAAATGGATCACTTTCATCTCTATTCCACTCTTTTTGTAGATGAAATATCACTGAAGCGTATGTTTGATAAGGATCAGAACTCCAATTATGTTAGTCTGAAGGCCGGCGTCCGAATGTCGGGAATTCCTTCAGGATTTTCTTTTACGGCCGAATATACGCGCACCAATCCTATGGTATATCAACATAAGATACCCACTACCACCTGGGAGAGTAATGGTTACAATATGGGACATTATTTGCGGGATAACAGCGATGAGTGGTTTTTGGGGATTCAATATCGTCCTGTTCGCGGAATGTTTTGGGAGTTGTCCTACACCCGTGCACGAAAAGGAAAAGATTACCAATCGATCCTAATCAATGGGGAGGAAGCTGATCATCCTGAGATCAATCAAGAGGAACCCCGATGGGGTCTTCCCTTTATGAATGAGGTGAAATTTGAGATGGAAAAGGTATCTTTGAAGGGATATTGGCAGGTTATACATAATGGATATTTGTTTGTTAAGCTGACATTCAGTGATATAGGTGGTTTGGATAAAGAAAAATATGTTCCATTGTTCTATCTGGAAGATGATTTTTCAGGGCAGGTTGGAATTAATTTTGGATTTTAAATAGAATTGAGATCGGATGATGCTAGATAGGAAATAACCTTTAGGAATAGGAACCGGATTGAAGATATAAAATGATTGAAACATATTTATTCCTGAATCTTTCCCCAATGGGTAGAGTAGAGAGGGACAATTTTAATGATTTGTTGAGATGAATAATGATCTTAATATTCAAATGGTTGACCTGACAGGTCAATATGAACGGTTGAAAGCGGAAATAGCTCCGGCAGTGGATCGGGTGATTACCGGAGGTCGGTATATCAACGGACCGGAGGTGCATCGTTTTTCCGAAGCTCTGGAACAATATCTTGATGTCAGGCATGTAGTGCCATGCGGCAATGGAACGGACGCTCTTCAGGCCGCTTTGATGGCGCTTGATCTTCAGCCCGGTGATGAGGTGATCTCTTCTTCTTTTTCCTTTGTTGCTTCGGTCGAAGCGGTTGTGTTGTTGGGATTGAAACCGGTGTTGGTAGATATTGATCCTAAGACCTTCAATATCGATCCCGAGGCATTCAGAAAGGCCATAACCGACCGTACCAAAGCCGTGATACCGGTCCATCTGTTTGGACAGGGCGCCTCGATGGATGAGGTTATGCAAATAGCGCGAGAGCATCAGTTACATGTTATTGAAGATGCCGCACAGAGCCTGGGCGCAGACTATTCGTTGAACGGGAAAATACGAAAACTGGGAACCATAGGCCACATTGGTTGTACTTCTTTCTTTCCCACCAAAAACCTGGGGTGTTATGGGGATGGGGGCGCCTGCTTCACCAATGATGATGCCCTGGCAGAAAAACTTCGTATGATTGTCAATCATGGGGCCAGAAAGAAATATTTCAACGAACGAGTAGGCATGAATTCACGGCTTGACACCATACAAGCTGCTGTTTTGGAGGCTAAATTGAACCATTTGGATGATTTTATTTCTCGACGCCAAAAGGCAGCGGAAGTCTATTTACGTGAATTGAAAGATGTATCCTTTATAGTGCTTCCTCAAAAATGTGAAGAAGCCTCCCATACCTTCAATCAGTTTACCGTAAGAGTGACCGGTGGCAGAAGGGATGCCTTGAAACAATACCTAAAGGAGAATGGGATCCCTTCCATGGTGTATTATCCCTCTCCATTGCATCACCAACCCGTTTTTGCGCCGTATCTCAAAGAAGGGGTTTCGTTGCCGGTGAGCGAAGAAGTGAGCCGTCAGGTCCTTTCTTTGCCTATGCACACCGAATTGACGGAAGAAGAATTGATTTTTATTTCACAAAAAATTAAGCAGTTCTCATGAGTGAAAAATCTTTACCACAGATTCATCCATCGGCAGTGATCGATGACCGATGCGATATAGGCCTAGGAACGCGGATCTGGCATTTTAGCCATATTATGAGTGACTGCCGGATCGGGGCTAACTGTAATATTGGACAAAATGTGGTGATTTCGCCAGGCGTGGTGATTGGAGACAATGTCAAAATACAGAACAATGTATCGGTTTATTCCGGAGTGATTTGCGAAAATGATGTTTTTCTTGGACCGTCCTGTGTATTTACCAACGTTTCCAATCCACGTAGTGCAGTGCCTCGCAGGGGACAATATGAGCAAACACTGGTAAAGAAAGGTGCCACCATCGGCGCTAATGCCACCATCGTTTGTGGCCATACCATTGGCCGATTTGCTTTTATTGGAGCCGGAGCAGTGGTGACGCGCAATGTGCCCGACTATGCTTTGGTGGTAGGTAATCCGGCCCGGCAGATAGGCTGGATGAGCGAATATGGGCATCGTTTGAACTTTGATGACAATAACAGGGCTAAGTGTCCGGAAAGTGGCGATGAGTATCGTTTGGAAGAGGGAAAAGTAATGAAAATTAGTTAATAACATAATGACAACAAAAGAAACAGTAAAATTTGCAATTGTCGGCCTGGGACATATCGGAAAACGCCATGCCAAAATGATTGAAGATAATCCTGAAGCAGAGTTGTGTGCCGTATGTGATATCAGAGCCCCAGAAGAAACCGGGTGGGAAAACCCCAATATTCCTTATTACCGGGATTTCTCTGAAATGCTTAAAGACAACAAAGAGTGCCATGTGGTGAATATTTGCACCCCCAACGGGCTTCATGCCCCGCAAGCCATTGAAGCGCTCGGCTATAAAAAGCATGTGGTGGTAGAAAAGCCCATGGCTCTTTCCAGAGCTGATGGCGAAAAGATTATCTTTAAAGCCTTGCAGGTGTCGCGCCATGTGTTTGTGGTAATGCAAAACCGTTACTCTCCGCCCTCGGTATGGCTTAAGGAGGTGATGGAGAATAATGTTCTGGGAAATATTCATTTTGTTCAGCTTAACTGCTTCTGGAACCGTGACGATCGATATTATCTGAATAATGGCTGGCACGGGACATCCGAAATGGATGGCGGGACTTTATTTACGCAATTTTCTCACTTTATTGACATTCTCTACTGGCTTTTTGGAGATATAACCGACATTCAGGCCGACTTCGGCGATTTTGCCCATCAACATTCCACCGATTTTGAGGATAGTGGTTCTGTTGTTTTCCGGTTTGTGAACGGTGGGATGGGAAATCTGAATTTTTCGACGGCTGTATGGGATCGAAACCTGGAAAGTACCATGACCATTATTGGAGAAAAAGGGACCATTAAAGTTTCTGGGCAATATATGAACGAAGTCACTGTATGTCATGTCAAAGATTATGAAATGCCCAAATTGGCACCGGCCAATCCTCCCAACGACTACGGACCGTATAAAGGATCGGCAGCGAATCACCAATATGTGATTGACAATGTGGTGAAGACTTTAAAAGATCAAACCTATGTTAAAACCAATGCCCTGGAAGGGCTTAAAGTGGTGGATATCATAGAACGAATATATCAGCAAAAATAGTTCAATTACCTAATTAAAACCTAAACAAAATGTTTCAGAAATTAAAAAATAAAGAGGCAATGCTATCCGTTGTCGGGCTTGGATATGTCGGCCTGCCAATCGCGCTTGAATTTGCCCGGAAAATGAAAGTTATTGGTTTCGATATAAAACCTTCCCGGGTGGAGAAAATGAAAAATCACATTGATCCCAGTAATGAATTGGAGGCTTCGGCTTTTGAAGGATGTGATATCGAGTTCACAAGCAACCCGGAAGATTTAAAGAAGGCTCAATTTCATGTTGTGGCGGTGCCAACCCCTATCAATAAGCATAATCTTCCCGACCTGAATCCTTTGCTCAGTGCAACACGTACGGTTGGTAAAGCTTTGAAAAAAGGGGATTTTGTAGTCTTTGAATCGACGGTTTATCCGGGATGTACAGAAGAAGATTGTATCCCGGTGCTGGAGAAAGAGTCGGGACTCAAATTCAATAAAGATTTTAAAGTTGGCTATTCTCCCGAGCGCATCAATCCCGGCGATAAAGAACATACGTTGACTAAAATTCTGAAGATCGTGTCGGGTAGCGATGAGGAAGCTTTGGAAGTCATTTCGGCAGTTTACGGATCAATCATTAAAGCAGGTATTTTCAAAGCCAGTTCCATAAAAGTGGCCGAAGCAGCAAAAATTATCGAAAATACCCAGCGCGATGTGAACATTGCCTTGATGAATGAGCTGTCGCTTATATTTAACCGGTTAAATATTAATACTTATGAGGTGCTTGAGGCAGCCGGCACAAAATGGAACTTCTTGCGGTTCTTCCCGGGGTTGGTTGGCGGTCACTGTATCGGTGTCGATCCTTACTACCTTACCTACAAAGCCAACGAGCTGGGATATCATTCCAAAATTATTACCGGCGGACGCTTCATTAATGATGCTATGGGACCCTATGTTGCCAAACAGGTGGTTAAAAAGTTGATATCCAAAGGACATAAAATTAACGGTTCGCGAGTGCTGATCATGGGTGCTACCTTTAAGGAAAACGTCAGTGACATTAGAAATTCAAAAGTGGCAGATGTCTATAAAGAACTGAGATCATTTAGTGTAAATGTTGACGTTGCAGATCCTCATGCTTCTTCCGAAGAACTTATGGAAGAGTATGGTTATGGTCTGGTGGATAAGATTGATAAAAAGTATCATGCTGTTATCTTAGCCGTTAACCATGATGAGTACATGAAGCTTGATGAGTCTTATTTTAAATCCATCACCGTTGAAAATCCATTATTTGTGGATGTTAAAGGTGTCTTTCGGGGGAAGATCAAGGAGATGACCTACTGGAGTTTGTAATACCAAGTGCCAATGTCTAAAAAACGCACCATTCTTTTTCTTTTGCCGGCCCCCTTTGTTCAGAAACCTAATGAACCGGGTTTTCAGGTTCAAACCCAAAATTTCCGGACCACCTTTGGTTTTGTGGTTCCCGAGCTCAGGCGCAGGAATCTGGAGGTTGAATTGGTTTCTTTAAGCAATACGCCTCAACAAGTGCAGAATGGGGTGGGTTTTTTACAAACTTCGGGACTGGATAAATCGTGTCGTGCGTTTTTCTTTCAACGCAGGATGGGGCGCGGTAAATTGCTCCCTCAGCTATTGCAGTTTATTATCAATGTATGGCATTTGAAATCGAGATTGTCAAAGGCCTACATTGTTTACGGGTATAATGATGTGGGAACGCTTTACGGAGCCCTTCTAAAGCTTTTTTTTCATTACCGGTTGGTCTACGACATGAGGGGCGACCGTTCCAATGAGATGGCCGTGCAGGGTGCCCCCCGGTGGCGGGTCATCTTTTACCGGATGATCAGAAACTTCTGTTTGCGGCGGTGCGATTTGGTATTTACGGTTTCAACGGACTGTCCGGGGCTTCCAAAAGGAAGGAGGCATATTCCCAAGTTCAATTTTTACGATGGCAGGTTTTTCTATTATGATGCCCGACAGGCTGCCCAAAAAAGGAAGGGACTCGAACTAGAGGACCGGTTTGTGTGGGTATATAGTGGTACGGACAAATATTACCAGATGGTTCCGGAGATGGTTCGTTTTTTTGCCGACTTTTTAAAGTTATGTCCGGATGCATGGTTTATGATCAATTTACCCAAGCCTTCTGAGAAGTTCAGAGAAGAATTGGAAAAGAGCCAAATACCTCCTTCCGCGTGGGGGATGTTTCATCTTAATCAAGAATCCCTTAATCAGTACCAAATGGTGGCTGATATGGCTTTTCTCATTCGTGAAGATTTGCCACTGAATCATCAAGCTTTTCCTACCAAGTTTTCGGAATACCTTGCCAGTGGGGTTCCTGTTTTGATCACGGAGCATGTCCATTCACTGGTTAAACTGGTTGAGGAATTTAAGGTTGGGGAAATATGGAAAGAAAGCGAGACCGTCTTGGAGGTGCAGAAACGAATTTTGAAATATCGGGCAAACCGGGACGTGAAAGAAAGATGCGCTTCCTTTGCCCAATCTCGCTTGTCATGGCAAAACAATGCAACATGGCTGACAGATAAGCTGGTGTCTTTGCTTTGAAAAAAAACGGAATTGGCGGTCGGAACTGTTGTAATATGGTATTATGGATGGGAAGAGATTCAATAAAGCACTATGCGTTTTGAATTTTTCGGGCCGCTACGGTGGTGCCGAAAAACGTTATGCGACTCTTTTTAATCGTTTAATGCAGCAGGAGCTCAACTACTACCTGATTATGAACTCCCGCCTCTATGCCGTCTTGACGGAAAGTTCTGTTCTTTTGCCCAATGAGCGAATCATTCTTTTTAGGGATGGCGTAGGTGCTCTTTCCCATGCGAAAAGGGCTCAGAATTTGAGACGAGAGGGCAGAAAGAAAAGTAAAGTACGAGTTTTTCTTGGCAGATGGAAGTATTTTATGAAGACCCTCTTCTTGTGGTTACGTTTTTCATTTTTTTTTGTAGGTGTTCTCTGGAAAAAGAAGATTAGACTGCTATACGGGGTTTGGCAAGGCGGAATATGGACATGGATGTGGTGCCGTCTTTTGAGCGTAAGACTTATTTATAGCGTAAATGGTAGCGGCTTTTTGAATACGGAAACTCGTTTGACAAAATTTTTCGACAGCCAGTACCATGTGTTGCAATATGCCAATATGTTGGATTTCTTGTCGCCATCCCTAAAGAAAGATTATCTCGGGAGAATGGGGAAAAAGCTAAAGGCGACATGTGTAGTTACCCCCAACAGTTTTATCGATTACACAAATTATTATCCCGTCTTTCCCAAAAAACCATGGGTAGTATTTCTTGGGCGACTGGAACCCATTAAGAATCCAATGGTATTCATGGAGGCAGTCCAATGGATAGAGCAAACTAAACCCGATTTGGAGGCTTCTTTTTATGTAATGGGTACGGGAAGTATGTTGGGTGTTATGCAGCAATTTGCCTTGCGTCATAATTTGAAGAATGTAATATTTACAGGTCTTCATCCCAATCCCTGGAAAATACTTAGAGAGTCGTCCGTGTTTGTATCTCTGCAACGGGATGAGAACTATCCCAGTCAATCATTGATCGAAGCGATGGCTTGCGAAAATGCAGTGGTGGTGACTGATGTGGGAGATACCAGGACGTTGGTGACGGAGAAGGAAGGATTTCTGATCGATGCAAAGCCAGTCGCCGTGGCACAACAGATTTTAAATTTATTATCTGATGGTTCTTTGCGAAAAAAACTAGGGAAGAATGCCAGAGAAAAGGTGCTGAATGATCACACGTTGGATCGATTTCTTATGTGGTTTGACGATCTGATGAACGGTTAGGTCGTCTTTATGTTTTCTTAACGCGTTTTTGGAAAAAAAAGCGACAATAATAAGGCATCTTTGCAAATCAAATTTTAGCATGGAGAATAAGAATGCAAGAAAAAAAACTTCATGAACTGGAACATCATCCAGTTGGTTCTTTAATGTGGCGATATTTCTGGCCTGCCTTTATTGGAGTGATGGCCAATTCTTTATATAATATAATTGACCGGATCTTTATCGGCCAGTTTGTTGGTCCTGAAGCGCTGAGTGGAGTAACGGCAGTTTTCCCGGTAATGGTTATTATGATGGCATTTGGGATGCTGATAGGGAGTGGCGGAAGTGTTCGCTTGTCACTTAATTTGGGGCGGAAGGATTTCGAACAAGCCAGTAAAGTGGTCGGAAATACCGTTGTTTTGGTGGTTTTGGTTTCAGGGACGGTTACTTTTTTGGGGTTTGCCATAAAAGATCCAATGCTTCGGCTTTTTGGTGCTACCGACGTAACTATGAATTATGCCAATGATTACCTCAATTATATTTTATGGGGTGTGGTATTGCATGAAATTGGATTTTCGGTTAATGCTTTGATTCGTGCAGAAGGAAATGCGCAACTTGCCATGATCAGCATGCTGATCAGTGCAGGGATCAATATTCCATTGGATGCATTGTTTATAATTCATTTTAATATGGGCGTTGGAGGGGCTGCTCTTGCTACCATTATATCCATGGCTTGTTTGTCGGTATGGGTTTTTATTCATTTTCGAAGCAAGAGGAGTGTTGTGAAACTGGAGTGGAAATATCTGGGATTGGATAAAAAGATTGTACTGGCTATTGTTTCGGTTGGACTGGCCCCTTTTGCCATGCAAATTGCCAATAGCGTTGTTCAGGCCTTGTTTAATATTAACCTGATAAAATACGGGAGTGATTTAGCCGTAGGCGCCATGGGAATTATCATGAGTGTGGCCGTAATCATTATCATGAGTATCGTAGCTCTCAATATGGCGTCGCAACCGATTATTGGGTATAATTATGGTGCCCGTAATTTTGATCGTGTCAAGCAAACTCTGAAAACTAGTATTTTTATTGCAACGGTTATTTCGTTGGGAGCCTGGGGGTTGATTGAGCTTTTCCCCAGGCCGGTGATAAGCCTTTTTGTTGCAGACAGTCCGGAAATTATGAAATATGGAAAGGAAGGCTTACGGTACTACCTGATGGCCCTTCCGGTAATTGGCTTCCAGGTGGTGGCCGGCAACTATTTTCAATCGGTAGGAAAGGCCGGTAAAGCTATATTTTTGTCATTATTACGTCAGGTCATTG
Organism: Thermophagus sp. OGC60D27; assembly: GCF_052400625.1. Taxonomy (NCBI): domain Bacteria; kingdom Pseudomonadati; phylum Bacteroidota; class Bacteroidia; order Marinilabiliales; family Marinilabiliaceae; genus Thermophagus; species Thermophagus sp. OGC60D27. The sequence goes on along the minus strand of NZ_JBQTGH010000002.1, from coordinate 49,199 downwards.
TTTTGATCCCTCTGCTGATAATACTGCCTAAAGTGCTTGGTCTCACAGGAGTCTGGATCTCCGGTCCTATTGCCGATGTCGTCGCTTCAATCATTACGGCCCTTTTTCTTGTTCAGGAATGGAAGCGGCTAAAAAATGTTTCGGGGACATTATCCCATAGGTGAATATACAGGTGTTGGATTTTTACCTGTTTGTCGTTCCCTTTTGCTAAGAAAAGAAAGGGATCCTTATTTTATCCCGAAAAATGCATTAGAAAATCTATTACGAATTAAAATTGCAGCCAATCAAGTCGCAAGCTAACTTGTTTCCATTCACCATAGCGGTGCTATGCCTCATTTCATCAAGTTCTTGATTGATTGCACTTTTAATTCTCACGACGAAATTCTAATGCATTATTCGGGTTTATTTATACATGCAACACTTTGTGTCTCTTTGATATATCGTAAAAAGTAAAAAGCCGACAAAAGTACCATTTGATGGCACGCCTGTCAGCTTTTAGAAAAATAAACAAAACCTCAAATCAAAATTCTAATGAAAAGGATCAATATTTGATGACCAGTTCATCAATGCTCTTTCTAACTTTTTTATAGTTCTGATACTCATCTTCCGGAGAGCGATAACCTGCGGCGGCCATGACTACCGATGAGAACCCTTTTTCTTTAAGACCGAGAATTTCGTCGAACTGATCTTTATTAAAGCCTTCCATCGGACAAGCATCGATACCCTGAAGGGCTGCCGCGGAGAGTAACATCCCCAGAGAAATGTAGGCTTGTCGGGCAGCCCATTGGAATTGTTGTTCTTTAGTCAAGTTATTAATCGATCCTTTCATGACTTTGTCATACTCTGCCAAAGATTCAGTGGGGATGTTACGGGTTTTGGCAACCCGTTCCACAAATTCTTCAACATCGCTATTGGTCACATTGGTCCGGGCAGAAAAAATAAAGAGATGTGAGGCTTCCGTTACTTGTGGCTGGTTGTAAGCGGCCAGACTCAGTTTTTCCTTGATTTGTTCATTTTCAATCAAGGCAATGGCAAAAGGTTGAAGGCCATATGACGTGGGGGCAAGGTTGGCGGCCTGTAAAAGTTCTTCCACCTGGGTGGAATTCAGTTTGCGGTTTTTGTCAAAATGCTTGGTGGCATATCGCCATTGAAGTTTTTTTAAATATTCCATGTTTGTTTTTTGTTAAGTGCAAAAAATACTCATCAAGGATTTAAATTTCCTGTAATATGTTCCGGATTAAATGCCAAATCAAATGATTGCGTTCTCCGGGTTTAGATTTTTTGTTCCCTGATGAATGTTTTAGTACGAACCTGAACTGGTTAAACAGATGGAAGGTTAAATTGTTTGCCGGGCAACATAGATGTTCACCATATCTTATTCCTGCTCAAACAAAAGGGATTTCCATTGAGGGTGTTTTTGCAGGTAGGCAACTACGAAAGAACATTCAGGAATAATGCGTATTTGATTCTCCTGACAATAAGTTAAAACCTGCTTCACGAGACGGGAACCGATACCTTGTCCTTTTAACGGATCCGGAACTAAGGTATGGGTCAGCAGCCAGACAGACGGTTGGTAAACTTCGTAATAGAGCGTAGCTGTATGATCTTTTACGTATAACTCAAACCGTTTTTCTTTTCTGTTTAGGACTATGTTATTCTTGTCTTCCATAGAAAGGTGTTTATTTTTTAAACACCTGTGCCGGTGATTTGTTCTACCTCTTCCACGGTTATAGGAATGCGTTGGCCCAATATACGGGCGCCCGTATCTGTTACCAGAATGTCATCTTCGAGACGAATGCCACCAAACCCTTTCATGGCTTCCACTTTATCGTAGTTGATGTATTGAGTGAATTTTTTATCGGCCTTCCATTTGTCAATGAGAGCCGGAATGAAATAGATTCCCGGCTCATTGGTAATGGTAAAACCGGGTTTCAGACGACGCCCCATTCGTAAGGCCGAAAGTCCAAACTGCGTTGAGCGTTTGATTTCTTCATCATAGCCAACCAGTGTGTCGTCATAATCTTCCATGTCATGGACGTCAAGACCAATCATGTGCCCAATGCCATGGGGCATAAACAGGGCGTGAGCTCCTTCCGCTACCGCCTGACCGACATCCCCTTTCATTAATCCCATTTCTTTAAGGCCGGAGGCAATTACTTTGCAGGCCAGAAGATGAACATCCAGGTATGGAACGCCCGGTTTAGTTGCTTCCCGCACCCGGTCGTTGGCATCCAGCACGATCTGATAAATTTGTTTCTGTAAATCGGTGAATTGGCCTGATACAGGGGTTGTGCGGGTATGATCGGTAGCGTAATGCAGCGGTGATTCACTGCCAGCATCAACTAAAAGCAGGTCTCCCTTTTTCAGAATATTGCCATGATAATGGTTGTGCAAAGTTTCGCCCCGAACAGAACAGATGACGGGAAACGAAATGATTCCACCTCCTGACATGGAAATACCTTCCAGGACGCCTGTTATTTTCTGTTCGCTGATGCCGGGTTGTGCCATTTTCATAGCGGTTGTGTGCATTTCCCATGCTATAGACATGTGGCGTTCCATTTCTTCAATTTCGCACGGTTCTTTGGTGCTGCGTAATTTTATACATGCTTTGGTCAATGCCAGAGATGCATGATTTTTTACATCCTTATGGTGAATATTAAGAAGATCAGCCAGCTTTAGGATATTTCTGTATCTGTAGGGAGGGGTGAAATGAATGGTTCTTTTTTGCTTTAAGGCCTCACTTATTACGTTTGAAAGATCTTTGGCCGGGCGTGTTTCGGAAACTCCTACCTTGGAGGCCTGTTCATTCAATGTGGGTTGAGGCCCCATCCAGATAATGTCATCAATGGTGTAGTCATCCCCAAAGATGATCTCACGATCATTATCAATGTCGATGATCCCGGCCAAGCCTTGCAAGTCGATTCCAAAGAAATAAAGAAAGGTGCTGTCTTGCCTGAAATGATAGGTGTTGTCCGGATAATTCATCGGGGCATCGTCATTTCCGGGAATAAGAATGAGCCCGGTTTTTACAAGTTTTTTGAGTTGGTTACGACGGTTTGTGTAAACATTTTTTGAGAACATATGGTAATTTAATTTGATCCAGAGTGGTTAATTTTTTGTAGAACGAAACACCTAAATATAGTAAAATTCATCCAATCGGGAGAGAAAAAAAGAAATTGGTTCCCTTTCCCGGCTCTGAATCCAGCCATATTTCACCATCTAGCTTGTTAATAAGTCCAAGGCAGATAGAGAGTCCCAAACCTACTCCTTCATGACTTCTGGTTTTGGGATCATTGGATCGGTAAAATCTTTCAAAAACCTTTTTTTGTTGAGTTTTGGATATGCCAATACCGGTATCTTTGACAAAAAAGAGGATATAATTTTTTTGCTTTGAATAACCCATCTCAATTTTCCCCTTATCGGTATATTTTATGGCATTGTTGATGAGATTTGTCAGAATCTGGTCAAGTTTTGTGTAGTCTGAATAGATTGTAACGTTGTTGGATTCAGTGTTGGCGAATATCAGTTCCAGTCCTTTACTTTGTGCGGGAATGGTATGAATAGAAAGCATTTCGTTGAAAAGATCGTTTAGCTTGAATCTGGAAGTCGTTATTTTGATGTCGCCTGTTTCAATTTTTGATAATTCCAGAACATTATTAAGAATACTGAGTAGTTTTTGTCCGTTCGCCTGAATAATATCAAGATATTCATTTTTTTCCTTTTTGGTTAATCCTTCCATTTTGATGAGTTCGGAAAAGCCTAGGACGGCATTCATCGGGGTTCGTATTTCGTGGGATACGTTTTGAAGGAAGGCTGTTTTGAGGCGGTCATTCTCTTCCATTTTGGCTTCAAACTGCTTTCTTTCCGAAATATCAGTAATGAAGCCTTCAATGACATCAATGCTTCGATCGGCAAGAAATACAGCTTCCCCTTTTTCCCAAACCCACTTTTTGCGCCCCTCTTTTGTTATAATGCGATATTCAACCTGGTAGGATTCATTTTTTTGGATCGCATTTTGTACGGTTTCCCATACTCTGTTTTTATCATCTTCGGCAATAAGGTCAGAAAAGCTTATTTCGGGATTCCGGATCAATTCTTCAGGTTTGTAACCGGTCAGTTCTTCGCTGCCTTTGCTAACGTATTTCATATCCCAGGAAGGGGAGTTTTCACAGCGAAAGGCCATTCCCGGAAGATTATTCATTAAAGTTTCAAGATGATTTCTGCTTTTTTCCAGTTCTCGTTGATAATGTCGTTCTTCCGTTTGATCGCGAAATACCAGTACAACACCTATGATTTTTCCTTCTTCATTAAAAATGGGAGCTCCGCTATCGGCAATGGGTATTTCACGTCCTTCACGTGAAATCAGTAAAGTATGATTGGCTAACCCTACAATTTGTCCTTCTTTAAGCACTTTTTTAACAGGGTTTACGACGGGGTCTCTGGAAAATTCATTTATGATTCTGAATATTGTCTCAATGGGCTTTCCTTTGGCATCTTCTTCTTTCCAGCCGGTCAGTTCCTCTGCTACTTTGTTGATATTCCTTATGTTGCCTTTAGAATCGCAGGCGATCACTCCGTCGCCAATGCTGTATAATGTGGTTCTAAATAGTTTTTCGCTTTTTTTCAGAGCATTTTCAGCATTTTTTCGTTTTGTAATGTTTTGGACAAAAGAGAAGGCGATTGGGTTTTCGTGTAAATTAATATAGGTGATGGAAACTTCGACAGGGAAGAGACTTCCGTCTTTCCGCCGGTGCATGCTTTCAATGGTTCCTCCGCCTTTTTTTTTGATGCTGTCTCTGTGATGGCGCCATTTTTTTACATCTCCTTTCAGAAATTTGGTATCCAGCTCAAAGATTGACATATTAAGAAGTTCTTCTTTGGAGTAGCCCAGATCAAGGCAGGCCTGACGATTAACGCTAAGAATGCGGCCTGTTTCTTCAGATATTTGATATATGGCAACTCCGGCATGGTCGATGCAAAAACGGTCAAGGTTAGCCTGGTTAAGGAAGTTCTTATCCTGAGGTTTGTCCTTCATTAGAGTTGTTTAGAGAATTGCTGAAATAATCTTTTTAACCATTTAATACCGGGTTGAGCATTTAATTTTTCGAATTTTATTTTTAGAAAATATCTCGAATATACACATTTATATTTAAAAATCGTTTGATGTTTTTTCCCATTTGTCGAAGTTTCGATGTCAGGATCTACCATATACTTCAAGCAAATTCTTTATTTTTTTTCTCAGGTTATCTAATTTTTTCATTGACTTTAATCGCCATTTCCAGTTGTTTTTTTCTGTGGCGGGACGGTTCATTCTGGAATTTGATTTCTTGCCCAAGAGATCCTGAATCGTTATAATAGCAAGCCTGGAGGGAGAGGCCCATGCCATCCTGATGAAAAAAAGATGAATGTTTTTGTTTTTTATTCTATGACCAACATAACGAATGATTCTTTTTTTTGTGGATTTGTTTATCTCTGTGCAGTACCATCCTTTCAATGTGTTGTTGTCATGAGTCCCAGTATAGACAACGTTGTTGGGTTTATGATTATGGGGAATATGCACTGAATGAGGCATATCATCTCCGAACGCAAACTGTAGGACCTCCATCCCCGGAAGATCAAACTGGTCCCGAAGTCGGTAAACTTTGTCGTCTACATCGCCCAGATCTTCTGCAATAAAGGGCATGTTGGGATACAACTCTTTTAGTCGAATAAAGAACGAATGCCCTGGGCCGTCTTCCCATCGGCCGTTTACGGCTGTTGATGCTTTGGCAGGAACCTCCCAGCCTGAAACAAAACCACGAAAATGATCTAGACGAGCAATGTCAAACCATTCCAGATTTTTACGGATACGATGAAGCCACCATTCAAAATTTTCTGTTTTATGATTTTCCCACCGATATACCGGCATGTTCCAAAGCTGTCCAGTTTTGCTGAAATAATCGGGTGGAACCCCTGCAACTACCTGCATCGATTTATCCGCTTTTAATTTAAATAAATGAGGATGAGCCCAAACATCAGCGCTATCGTAGGAACAATAGATGGGGATATCCCCAATAATATCAATGCCTTGTTGATTGGCTTGTTTTTTCAATGCTTCCCATTGGATCCCCAAAAGATATTGTCGGAATTTTTCAAGCTCCAGTTCTTTATGGTGATCTTCAGCAAATAATTTTAAAGTGACAGGATGTCGATCTTTGTATTCTGTCGGCCATTGATTCCATGGACAGTTGTTGAATTGTTGCTTTAGGCGAATGAATAAAGCATAATCGTGAAGCCAATATTGTTCTTTTCTGCAGAAAAGATTAAAGTGGCACTTTGTCTCTGCATTTTGATGCTTTGCGAAAACATCATAAGCTGTTTGGGTGAGTTGGAGACGAAGCGTAAGTGCTTTAGGGAAATTGGCTTCTTTTGTTGGTCTTGTTTCTACAGCTTTAAGAACGTCAGGGCTGATTAAGGATAATTTACCTAGATTTTCCGGACTGATAAAAAGAATATTGCCAGCGAAGGCTGACGGCGAGCTGTATGGGGACCATTCCGTTTGGGCTGAGGTGGGTGTGAAGGGTAGAACCTGCCAGACGGAATGGCCAGAATCTTTAAGGAAACGAATAAAGCTAAAAGCTTCACTGCCAAAATCACCGGAATAATATTTCCCCGGAAGTGAGGTGATATGCATTAAAACTCCGGCTCTTCTGGATTTTTGCAAGTTGGGATGATGCTTTTGGGGCGCTTTCCCATCTGAGTTAAAAAGGGAAGAGTCTTCTTTGTAATTATCAGTTTTCACTTTGTCTGGCCATATCTGTTTGTACTTATTCTTTTGAGGGTAATTCGCGGAACAGCATGACGGTTCGCTCCTTTACCTCAATTTGTTGTCCGGGCTGCAGTGGCGGGGCTAATCCTTCTTCATTGAACGATAGCTCAGAGGTATCCAGTATTTTTAGCCACTTTTTTCCCCACTTTTCAGCCGGCAAGATAAACGGAATCGATTCGGCACGGGAATGAAAGATGATGAAAAAGCTATCGTCGACAATCGGCACACCTTTATCGGATACAGCTCTTACCCCCAATCCTGAGAGAAAGACTCCCAGTGTTTTGGCAAATGTTTCATTCCATTGTTGTTCGTTCATTCCTATGCCGTCGGGGGTAAACCATTCAATGTCGGTAACATCTTGGCCTCTGATGGGTTGATATTTAAACCATTTTCGCCGACAGAAAACCGGATGTTTTTTTCGGAAATGGATAAGTTTTGAAGTGAAATCAAGCAATTGTTCGTCTTTTTGCTTCCAGTTGATCCAGGAAATGTCATTGTCCTGACAGTAAGCATTGTTGTTTCCTTTCTGGGTACGTCCCATCTCATCACCGGCCACAAGCATGGGAACACCTTGAGAGAGAAATAAGGTGGAAAGAAAATTAAAGATTTGCTGTTTGCGAAGTTGAAGGATTTCGGGATTATCAGTGGGGCCTTCCACTCCGTGGTTCCATGAATGGTTGTAGTTCTCTCCGTCTTTGTTATCCTCACCATTGGCTTCATTGTGTTTTTCGTTGTAGGCGACCAGGTCGGCCAGTGTAAATCCATCGTGTGCCGTGATGAAATTTATGCTGGCAGTAGGAGTTCTCCAGTTATCAAAATACAAGTCAGAGCTGCCCGTCAATCGGTTGGCAAATTCAGGTAAAACTTCATCGTCGCCTCTCCAGAATCGGCGGATACAGTCGCGGTATTTGGCATTCCATTCCATCCATCCGGCAGGAAAATTACCGACCTGAAAACCATTTTCGCCCAGGTCCCAGGGCTCAGCAATTAGCTTAACTTGTGATAGTATGGGGTCCTGATGCAGTACGTCAAAGAAGGAACCCCATTTGTCTACGTCATCAAATTCACGAGCAAGGACAGGGGCCAGGTCAAAGCGAAATCCATCTACATGCATCTCTGTTACCCAATAACGGAGACTGTCCATTATGAGGCGCAAGACAGTAGGATGAACCGTGTTAAAGGTGTTGCCAGTGCCTGTATAATCAACATAATGTCTGAGATCATCCGGCGAAAGACGGTAGTACGATTTATTATCGATACCTCTGAAACAGAGGGTAGGGCCCGAATGGTTGCCTTCTGCTGTGTGATTGTAAACCACATCCAGAATGACTTCGATGCCTGCACGGTGAAGGTCTTTCACCATTTGCTTAAATTCTTTTACTTGGTTCCCATCGATTACCGAGGATGAATATTTTGTGTCCGGGGCAAAGAAGCCTATGGTATTATAGCCCCAAAAATTGGTTAACCTCTGGTTAATTAAACGATGCTCTGTTACCGACTGGTGTATAGGCATCAACTCAACGGCATTGATGCCTATTTTTTTAAAATATTCAATGCTTGAGGCGTGTGCTATTCCTGCATATGTGCCACGAATACTCTCTGGAATGTTTGGGGCCAGTTTTGAGAATCCCTTGACATGGGTTTCATAGATTATGGTTTCGTGGAGGGGAATATTTAGTCTTTGATCTCCTTCCCAATTAAAATGATCATCCACAACCAGGCATTTGGGGACATAGGGAGCACTATCCATTTCATTGAAAGATAGGTCCTCGTCGCTAGACCCAGGAATATAACCATACATGGCATCATTCCACTGGAAAACTCCGTCCAGAGCTTTTGCGTAAGGATCAATGAGAAGCTTGTTGGCATTAAAGCGAATTCCTTTGTGAGGCTCATAGGGGCCATGAACACGATAACCATATTTTTGGCCGGGTTTTATGCCCGGAAGATATATGTGCCAATGGTTGTGGGTCCGTTCGTTGATTTTGATTCGGGTTTCGTTATTGTGGGCATCAAATAGGCAGAGGTCTATTCCATAGGCGTTATCGGAAAATAGGGCGAAGTTAACTCCCTTTCCATCATAAACAGCTCCAAGAGGGTAGGGCCGACCAGGCCATACTTCTATGTTTTTTTCTGGCATAAATTAAATTCAGAATGTTTTATAATATGCCATATTACAGTAAAAAAAGATCAATATCAATAAAACAATAGATTTGTTTGTTATTCCAACTTTTCTACCCCTCATTGTATGAAAAATGCATCCATTCGGAATCTGTGAGGTGAATATTCAGTAGTTCAAAATATGCATAGCAAAATGTAGCTGTTTGCTATGGAAGATGGACTTTGGCGTGTCAATTTTTTCGATAGTTTGCAAGCGGTTGAGAAATGAGTGTTTCATTGTGAGAATATATAGATTCTATAGGAATCTTAACTTTCTGTTTTTAAGGGTATCCATTATTAGGTTTTATGATGAAAAACTATATGTTAGTGGAGTTTAACTTAGAAATACCGGATCGAGTTAAGTTCTTCTTTTTCTATTTTTTTACGAAGGAATTGTCGATTCCTATTGGGTTTAATCCAGCGGGTAAAGTCGAAATGAACGGTAATCTCATGTGAACCCTTTTTTATGATGGGTTGCGTTTGATCGATAGCCGTTTCGTATGAATAAAGAAAACCTATTTCTTCGGTGATGTTAATCCCCAAAAGTGCAGCCACCGAAAAATCGGGACGATAAACAATGCCATATTTTAATCCTTTGGGGTGCTTCACCATTATTCCCAGATCGGTTGTGGAGATGTCGTTTTGAGTGAAGCGATGAAGGGCAGAAATAGTGAGTTGGGTTTGTTTTGACAGGTTAATGTGGAATCCGCCGTTTAGGTCTGCTTCTTGCGCAGAATCAAACCCTTTTGCGGCCTCTGAACTCCAGGAAAGGTTGCTTAATGGACGATGAGGTAAGGAAAAACCTAGAAAAAAGGAGGGTGTATAAAACCATATCCCGGCACCCCAAGATGGCCGTATTTCATTATCTATTGAGGCTGCAAATTCTGGGTCATTATAATCTATTATTTGGAGGCTTTGCAGGTCAAAGTTAAAGTGATCAGCGCCTATTCTTATTCCGAAAGAAAGAAAGGCCCTGCGTGAAACTCTCAGAAGGTATGAGTAGTCGAAAAACAAACGGTTATACATTAGGGGGCCTGTTTGTTCTGACCAGACTCCAGCTCCTAGCGATGCCATGGATTCGTTGATCGGGAAATGAATGTTTGCAGAATAGAATGAAGGTGCATCTTCAAATCCTATCCATTGCTGACGCGAATAAAAATCTATGGCTATGGAATTTCGGCTTCCTGCCAGGGCCGGATTGAGAATAAGAGGATGTGATAAGGCATGATTCATGAGGGTACTCTGCTGACCAAGGACTAGTGTAATCCCTCCTTGACAGAGTGTAAAAAAAAATATGGCAAAGTACCTGATTTCTTTCATGTCTAACTTTCACTGTTAATTCAGCATATCAGGAACTCTGAAAATTATTGGTGTGAAAATATGGTGATTTTTTCAGGCCCCTGATTAATTTATTTTTTAATCAATAGCGAATATAAATACTCCCTTTGAATTGTTGATGATTGTTGCCAATTTTTATGACGTAATAATAAATTCCCGGTGGTACTTTTTGCCCTTTTACAGGGCCTTTATTCCCAATGCCGTCCCATTTGTTATTATAGTCTTGACTTTCAAAGACTATAATGCCACTGCGATTAAATACCGTGATGGATCTGTTTGAGTAGTAGTCGAAGGCTGGAACACGGAAAAAGTCGTTAAATCCGTCGCCATTAGGCGAGAAGGCTTCGGGGAGAATTAGCGGCGAAGAGTCATCCTGTTTTAGTTTTAAAAACATAATAGCCTGACCACAATCTCCCTCCTGGTCGCAAACCTGATAAATAAGGGAGTCGGTCTCCAAAAAATAACTGGTGATTTCAACTTTTATCTTAAGGTTGTCTGTGATGGTGCAATTTCCATAGTTTAAATCTTGAACTATAGATAATTGAAGCGGTTTGTCAAAGATGTATTTGTCGTTAAAGAGAACGTCAAAAACAGCGCTGCTATCACTGTAAAAAATAACAGTATCGTTTGTTGGTTCAGGGATGAAGTCATAGTCTTCTACCGTAATAGCAACCATTGCCTCATCACATTCATTATAAGAATTACATATTCGGTACTTTAATTGATCTGTACCTATAAATCCTTCATCGGGCGTATATTTGATGCTGTTGTCATTGACGACCACTGCTGTCCCATGTTTAGGGGGATTAATAATTTCCAGACTACTAATGCCATCTTTCAGACCATAATCATTATTGATGACAGATATGGTCCATGAAGAATTTTCTATCATGTTGATGTAATCATGATTGGCGGTCACCGGTTGTTGGGTTGTGCGCAATTGATTATCCGATGATAAAACAGTGGCTCGGGACCAGCTTGTATTTAACCATATGCAACCATAAAACGATAGAAAATATAGGAGTCTAAGATTCATTCCAGTAAAATTGATTTACGTTTTTGCTTCCTGAATTTTTTCTAATTTGCCGGGAAAACTATAGACAAGACTTTGTGTCATGCATTTAACTCTTTTAGTTTTGACGGGAAAAACAAATAAAGATATTATTTTTTAATGTTTTTAATGCCTTTCAAGCCTCGATTCGGGTCTCTTTTGGCGGCTTTAATAATTACATCTTTTTGTGTGCATGGCAAAGCTTTCTTTTTATTGTTGGTACATATCCTATATCCTGCAACCAGAATTAGAGCGCTTCCGAATTGTTTTTGTGCTTCTGTGAGTCCTAGTTGGTGTTCAATTCCGACCGAAAATCTTTTATAATCGATTCCAAAGGTTGTTGCCAATCCAAGATCTTTTCCCAATTGTTCATCCATAGTGCGTCGGTATGCCAATATCCCCCATAGGGCAAAATTGGGATCCAAGGTGGGCATATAAAGCTTTAGGTTGGCGTCAAAACGAGTATTTTGCAAATTATTCAGTCGATAATAGAACAAAGGTTCTAAATAAAGGTCGCGATCAGGTATTTTCCATGAAGTCCCTGCATGGACATGGAGGTCCGGCCCCGTTTTGGGTTCCCATTCCGATTTGTACATGGGGTTATTTTGTGGAAGTATGTTGGACAAGGCAACTCCGATATGGTGATTGTTTACTTCCAACATTAATCCAGCATTGGTATTAAAACCCATACCACTTTCCCGGCTCCCGTTGATGATGGGATCTAATCCTGCGCCTTCAGAAAAACCGCTGTAATCGATGGAACTTTGTTCGATAAAAGCTGAAAGTCCAAAGTGTAAGGATGTAAAACCTTTTTTATTTTTCCTTAATTTCACTTCTACGGAAAAGGATTGTTGGAGCCCCATTCTCTTGAAATTTCCGTTTCGGTCATTAAATACGTAAGTCCCTGATCCCAGATTTTGAAAGAGTGGGGTTTGAAATGAAAATAGTTGAGTCGTCGGAGCCAAATCAACTCCAAACCATTGCTTCTGATAGAATCCGTTAAAAGTGATACAATCATTATTATTGCCTGCATCAGCAGGATTAATCATAAACAGATCGTAAACATATTGATTGGTTATGAAATATTTTTGTGCAGATAATGAATACGCTAACAACAATAATGAAAAAATCAAAAATACCTTCTTCATTTTATTTTGGGGGTTTACGAAGAGTTCGGGTTTATTTTCAGGGGAGTGATTTTTTTTGATCACTCCCCTGAATTTGTTGGAAAATTTATCGTTTTACAGTCACATGTCCTTTGATAATCTTGTTTACCGGTTTGAGGTGAATGACATACCAGTAATCGTCAGATGGTACAGGTTTGTTTTGGTATTTCCCATCCCATGAAACCGATTCAGATACTTTAAAGGCTCTTAGCAATTTTCCATACCGGTCAAATATTTTGATGTCGGAATCAGGTAATCGTTCTATGCCATCTAATTCCCACGTGTCATTAAATCCATCGTTGTTAGGAGTAAAAAAGTCGGGGATCTCGATTTCATAATTGGAATTGAGATAGAAAAAAGTGGATGTTTTGCATCCATTGATGTCTTCTACAAATATTTCATGTTCTCCATTCGCAATATTTTTAAAGGTGTTTTCATCCTGAAGGTCATATTCATTGTCTAGCGCATAAAAGTAGGGTTGTGTGCCACTTTCTGCATAAATAGTTACCTGTGCATAATAGGTGGTGTCAAGCCGGGTGATTTCAGGTGAGGGGTAATATTCTACATGAATGGTGTCACGAAGGAAATGGCATCCGTCATATACTTCCACCCAATAGTCTCCGGATTGGGTTATAGTGTCAGTTTGGTTCGTATTGCCATCACTCCATAGGTAACTTTGTATCAAAGAAATTTGTTGTTCGCCGGCATATTCTGAAATGATTTCAGAACCTGCATCCAATATTAGGTCTTCCGGTTCGCATGCCGAGGTATCATTCCCTAATGAATAGGGCGGGTCAGCAAGAAAATCAACGACTTTAGTGTCCCAGCCTACACATCCGTTAATGTCTGTAACTTTTACAGTATTTAAGGTGTCCATTAAATTGGCGATAATACTCCTATTGGCACTGCCATTGTGCCATTCATAGCTCATATATCCACTCGGTGCTTCAATTGTTAAGGGGTATTCAACGGGACAAATAAAGATGTCCGGGCCTAGTTCAATGTCGGGAACCGGATGCCAAACCAGGTTCATCGTGTCTACTCCAATGCAACCATTGGCGTCAACTACTTTGACATGGTGCTGACCTCGATCCACTGTGATACTGGTAATGTTTTTTTCTCCATTTGACCAGTAAATTTCAGGATAATTGGAAACAGTAAGTGTTTGCTGCTCCCCGGCACATCCATAGATGTCCGGTCCGAGGTCTACCGACGGTAGTGGATGAACTGTGATATCCACGTTTTGGGTAGCGGTGCACCCATTACTTCCCCACACCTGAAGATGGAATGTCCCGCTGGTCATGGTTTCTGTGTAGTTGGACTGACCATCTGAGGAATCTCCATTCCATTCATATCTTACATATGAAGGACTGGCTGAAATCATGATCGTATCGCCATAACATTTTTCCCTATTTTCACCCAGAGTAAAGACTGGAGACGGCAAGTGGGTCAGTGTCATGGTATCGCTATTGGTACACCCGTTGTTGTCGAGAATGTGCAAAGAATAGTCGCCTGCAGCTGAAACCATCCAGTCACTATTAGGAGGTCCGGAGACAGACGTGGCATTTTGTTCCCAGTGGTAGGAAGTAATAAGAGGGGGTAATGAAGACGGAATTTCAAGAGTGTAAGATTCGTTGTCGCAAATCTCTGCATCTTCAATATTTATGTCAGTGAGTTGGTGGTAAGCGATTTCAACCTTATCCATAAATTGACATAACCCGTCTCTTACCTCAAGGAAATAGACGCCGGGTTCAGGATTCGCATTAGGATTTTCTTTTCCCAGATCGGTGCCGGTATAAAACGGTATCAAATCACCATTATTATCCATGGTATACCAGGTGTGATCTCTTGGTTGTCTGTCTGCGGCGATGGGTTGAGGGGATGACCAGCCGTGGGGATTGGTCATGTCAAAGGAAACATTTGTGTTGGGACAAAATTCCACTTTGTCGGGTAAGTTGAAAGAAGGGTTGTTCCAAACATTGACTTCTGTTGTTTCCACCGCCTTACAACCGTTTGCTTGTGTGGCGGTAAGTTGATATTCCCCTGCGGATCCTATCAGAATGAAGTTATCTTCACTAAGGATATTTGAAGGATTACTGGTTTCGATCCATTCAAAAGCAACAAAACTATGGCCGTTGGCCTCTATCTTCATCAGGTTTCCGTCACAGATATCCACCTCACTGGAGATGCCAATGTCTGGAACCTCCTGAATATCCAGATAAACGGATCCGGAAATATTACATCCGTTATTATCTACCGCTGTAACGGTATAAGTTCCTTCGTCAGCGGGGATGGCATTGGTGATGACATGTTGATTGGTATTTGTACTTAAATTGATGGTGCTGGAACCATTGTCGAAAGTCCAATGGTAGGAATTTGGAACCACTCCCGTAGCTTGAGCTATAATGGTGATGTCATCATTTTCACACACACTGGTGTCGTTGCCAAATGTAAAAACCTGTTCGTTATAAATACCAAAGTAGGCAGTATCTCTGCCAATACATCCATTGTTGTCGGTAACCATTACAGACACGGTATCTGAATGGGTAAGGGTAATGGATGAAGCGGTGGATCCATTGTGCCATAGGTAGGAGGTGTAACCACTCAAAGAAAAAGTGCCTGTATTTCCCGGGCATTCCCAGATATCCGATAAGTTTATGGTTGGTTTAGGATGTACTGTAAGATTAATGGTTTCTGTTTCTGTACACAGGTGGTCGCTCCAGACGGTTAGCTGGTATGTTCCTGAATTTTGGGCAATAATATAACTCAATGTGTCGGACGGATTGGTCGTTCCATTTACAGTCCATTGATAGTGAAGCATTCCTGTCACTGTGGTGCGAATGGTGTCCCCTTCGCACACTTCATCCCCGCTTATATTCCAGTTGATTTGGGGCGCAGAATATCCGGTTACTGTAACGGTATCGGTTGAAGAACAACCCAAATCATCAGTCATGGTAAGCGATATATCAATTACTTCTCCGGGATTGGGAGTTACAGAATAGGTGTCGCTGGTAATTCCGCCCGGTTCCCAATAGTAAAGATCTCCAGGGTTGGTGGCTGCAACTGTGTAGGTTATGGTTTCTCCGGGGCAGATTAAAGTGTCGTTTCCCAAGGAGAAGGTGGGAGTGCGAAAATTCACATAAATCGTGTCAGTAAGGTAGCATTCCCCGGCCATGACTTCTGCTCTTACCCAATAATTTCCTGATTGGGTGATTTTTATTGAGGGTTCATCAGAAATATAGTTATAAGGATCATCTTCATAAAACCAGAAATATGATCGCATGGGGTCTTGTGTCTCTAGGGTAATGGTTTCTCCTTCACATGCCATGGTTAAACCGTTAATGCGGAGGGAGCTGTAATCCGAAAAATAGCCGAAGCTCATACTGACGCTGTTCTCGTCGAGAATGCTCATATGGAAAAGTCCTTCGTTTTCGATGGTATATGGGTCCCCGGTAGCAATACCTTGCCCATTCTTCCATCCCATTTGTATAACTGCGGAATACCAGGGCTCTTCCCCATTTTTGCCGGTGCCCGGAACCTGAATCCATTGAATATTGTCGAGGTATTTTGACGGGTCAAGATTGTTGGTGTCATTAGGCCCCCTAATGGTAAAGGTGTTTCGGTGACTCTCTTTAACCATTAGCTGGACATAAAATCGATCACCTAATACCCGGGTGAAGGAGACGCTGGTAGAACCGGTACATTTAACATGTGGAAGTATGGCACTCCCCAACTCAGTCCCACGCGTTGCCTTATTGTTATTTCGGGGAGGAATACCCGTGACTTGGTATGCGTAAATTGGTTTGTCGGAAGTGATATACAACGCATTCCCGCCAATGTTCAATTCATGAAGTTCGCCCCGGTTGAGTGTCGCCTTATAAGATCCGTTTACCGCCAGGTAAGTGTCATCTTCTACTGCCATGACAAACACTTTTTGATCGGTTGTTATGCCTTGGTTGTAGAGTGTATGCATGGCAATGTATTCGGTTCCCAGTAGGTCTGTCGGAATTAGTTGATCGCCAATCAGGTCCCAATGTCCCGGGTCGGTAGGTCGTTCAATGGAATCGTCCGAGATGGTAACTGCAATGGGATAATTTGAAGTGATTTCGGTGCCACCCAAGTGATGGGCAGCTTGTTCTCCTTCTGTGGTGCTCATTAAGGAGTAGGTCTGCCCTCGGTTTAACATGATTGTAACCGTATCTCCTGCACTATGTCCAATTACATCATCAGTGAGAACGACCTGCACGATTGTCCCGTCGTGGGTCGCAACAATATCGATGTGTTCTCTGGCAGGAGTGTTATAATGGTGGTTGTCAAAAGCATTTTGCGATGGGATTAGGAATTCGGTCCCTAAAGCATTATTGCCCTTGAGGGTGAACTTATCCGGGTTGTTACCAGGGGCTACATCATAGTAAACGGTTATTTCCACATCGGAGGTGATGAGAATGCCTTTGTTAAGTACTTGATCTGCAGGTCTGTTTTCTATGAGGTTGAGGTTGCTAAGACCTTCATAGTTGTGCTGTGTGTTGGCTGGAATAGAGATGGTCTCAGAGAATCCCTGAGCTGGCATTGAAATGGTTACTTTTGCTGGCTGGTCCAGGGCTGTAATGCGAAAGGATACAGGATTGTCACCGTGATTGTTGGTCACCTCTGGTGCTACAAACCAAAAAAGGGTATCAACTTGTGATATTGCATTATAAGAGGAACCTAAAGACAGCGCAAAAAGAAAAATCAGATAATAGTAAAATTTCTTCATGGCGGGTTGGTTAAAATTAAACTTCTGATTGACTCGACCTACTATACTTCTATTCGCCTATGAATGATATTAGTTCATAAGAAAATTGGCGATTAATATATGTTGCCATTGCTAATTGTAAAATCACTTCTATTTAACGCAAAACTTATCCTGATTATTTTATACGGTTCGAAACGAAAAAAAGTTTAAGGTTTAATGTCGAAAAACAACTAAAATGGAGTGGATGATGTTGTGCAAAAAGGGTTATTAATCAATGTGGAATGTGTATTTAATGGAAGAATGTTGAGTGTTAATCAAAGTTATTAGAATGAATAACTAATATGATATGTGATGCCGCAATATTCATTATCGTTGTTCCTTGTTGCAGAAAACGCATTTCATTTTCCCGCCCCCGGAGTATCTTGCGGTTTAATACCTTATGGGGCATAACTTGATTTCTTGCAAGGGCACTTCACTTCAGTATGGTTTTAAAAGCTTCAGAAAAGAATTGAAAAGTATTTTTTGTCTAAACAGTAAATTTATTAGTGGAATGCCGAAACCAGCCCTTTATCTATAAATAAAAAATAGAAGGGTATTATGTTATATCTATTTTTCCTGTTTGACTTTAAGCATGAGGGGATTAATTTCTTCTCCCCAATAAACAGTGGTGTGTGGGAATGGGATTTCAATATTGTTTTTGTCAAAAGCTATTTTTAGTCGCCTTCGATATTCCCTTCCTGCATTCCACTGTTTTATGGGTTTTGTTTTTAATCTTGCTTTTATAATGAGGGCACTGTCAGCAAACTCGTCCAGACCGAAAATTTCGATGGGTTCAATGATTTCAGGACCAAACTTAGGGTCGTTTTGCAAATCTTCTCCTACTTGCTTCATTATTTCCATCACCTGGTCAACATCTTCCTTATAGGCTACGCCTATGTTAAAAACGATGGCCGACCACTCTTTGGTCATGTTGGAGATGGTATTGATTTTCCCATTTTGGAAGATATGTACAACCCCACTTAGGTCTCGCAAAGTAATTGTACGAAGTTCTATTTTTTCAACGAGTCCTCCAGTTCCGTTAATAATAACCACGTCTCCTGTTCTGACTTGATTTTCGAGCAACATGAAAAATCCTGAAATATAGTCTCGGACCAACTCCTGGGCTCCGAATCCTACAGCCAGACCTAAAATGCCGGCACTGGCCAGTATGGGGCCTACATTTATTCCGAATTTGCTAAGTAATATAATGATGAAAACAGTATACAGAATGATGCGAGTAGTCCCCATCACGATCCCGGTAAGCGTTTTGATACGTTTTTCGGCCTCGCCGGTATCCACTGCCTGGTCGTTTTCCGCACGTTTTATCAATATAATTCTCAATCGGGATATGGAGAATTTTATGAGACGAAGCATTATGATTAAGGTGATAATAAGAATGATTATTCCGGGAAGCTCCGTGATGATCCAACCTAATGCTTCTGAAAATAGTTTTCCCCAAAACTCGGATGTGAGCATGTTTTTCATGACCAGTTATCTATATTAATGGTTTTGATCTTCTTTTATGATAGAACGATTGTTGGCCCCAAGGCATTGGGTGACATCTTTTATGCTTTGCGGGCTGTCTGAAAGTATGACGAGGTTATCGCCTGATTCCAGTACGGTATTTCCGTTTGGCGTGATGTATTGGTTTCCTCTCTTAATGATAGCGATAATGGCGGATTTTGGAAAGTTCAGTTCCACAATTTTTTTACCCGCGGCCACTCCTCCTTCCGGGACTTTAATTTCTCGAATCATGTTTTTAGCTTCGTCAGAAGAAAGGATCTCAAAGTTGCTTTTGAGTGATTTTGTTTTTTCAGGCAATACCACTTTCAACCATTTGGCAACAAGCGATATAGAAGTGCCTTGAATAAGTACCGAGGTGAGAGATACAAAAAAGACAATGTGGAAAATTAAATTGGCTTTATCGATTCCGGCTAAAAGGGGATAGGTTGCAAATACTATAGGTACTGCACCCCGCAGTCCTACCCAGCTTATATATATACGTCTCCGGAACCTCATCCTAAAGGGCAACAAACTGACTAATACGCTAAACGGACGCGCAATAATTATTAAAAAAAGAGAGATGAGAATACCGGAACCTAAAACCGGTATTATCTCTGATGGAAATACCAATAAACCTAATGTTAGAAATAAGACTATTTGCATCAGCCAGGCCAAACCATCATAAACTTGAAGAATACTTTTTTTGTGGATCAGTTGCTGATTGCCCAAATAGACTGCGCATACATATACTGCGAGAAATCCATTTCCGCCAACAGCATCCGTAAAGGAATAGGTGATAAACATTAGGGCGATTACCAATACCGGATAAAGACCATCGAAATCGAGCGCTATCTTGTTAATTATAAATTTACTAATCCTGCCCGATAAATATCCAAACACGCCACCTATTACCATTTGTAATAGAAAGATTTGCAATACAGATAACAAACCTTCTTCAGGGTGTAATACCAGATTTAAAAAGGAAATGGTTAAAACATATGCCATTGGGTCGTTACTCCCACTTTCCAACTCCAGCGTGGGCCTTAGATTTTGCTTTAATGCCAACTTCTTCGAACGCAATATGGAAAAAACGGCTGCGGCATCTGTCGAAGAAACGATAGCGCCTAGTAACAGACCTTCATAAAGGCTAAAATCCGTAATTAAATAAGTGAATATCCCCAGAGTTAAGGCCGTTAAAAGAACCCCAAGGGTTGACAATGAAACACCCTGCCACAAAACGGGTTTTACAGCTTTCCAATTGGTATCAAGCCCTCCGGAAAACAGAATGAAGTTGAGAGATACAACCCCGATAAAACGGGCCAGCGCCGGATCATTGAAGTGAATACCCCCGATGCCTTCCGAGCCGGAAAGCATTCCTATGACCAAAAACAGGATTAAAGTTGGGATTCCAAACCGGAAGGATGTCTTCCCCGCAATGATGCTTATTAGTAGAAGAAACGATCCTACCAGTAATATGTTTTCGATCGACAGAACCATAGAGTATCAGGTTATTCTAGGAATTCGACTTTTTTCTTTAGGTTTTCTAAGATACTAATTTTTGTTTTCTGTCCGCTCCTTTTAATTGAAAAACATTTTTTGCAGGGAATAGTCGCATTAGGGAGACCCATTGCCTTAAAACTATTTGGTAGGGGCTCCAATTTCCTGTCAGAAAAATATTATTTCGGTACGCTCATTTTGTTGATGTTCTTCTTCTGAGCAGGGATCACTATCTGAACATTGGTTAACCGGAGAGGTTTCTCCATACCCTTTGGCGACGATACGGGACGAATCAATGCCTTTGCTTTTAAGATAAGAGGCCACCGCCTGAGCTCTTGCGCGGGAGTTTTGCATATTAATGCTTGCTGCTCCCTTTGAACTGGTATGAGTTCTGATTTCTATCTTTAAATGTGGGTATTCTATAAGCAGTTCGTATAGGGCATTTAAAAGCGGGATGGTCGCATCTGTGGGGTTTAGCTGGTTTTGTTGATAGGTTAGATTAACCACAAAACTGTGATCTGTAATGATTTTATTCAGTTTGAGAGATGCCTGCCGGTTAAGATCTATATATCCGGTGTCTTTGTCGAATGTGGAATAAGTCGTGGCTATTGGGAAGAATCCACTCTTATAACAAACGAGTGAATAATCCGAATAGGGATGAAGTTGTATCCTGAAAGAACCGTCATTCTCTGTATAAGCCGTATCTATAAGGGATTGGCCGGTATATACATAAATAGGGACGGCGGAAATTGGATGGTTTTCTTCTTCGCCGGTGATGATTCCGTGAATGCCATAAACCGGCTTGGGTCGAAGGTTTACCATGATGGTATCGTCGAGAGTGGCTAGAGAAAAAGATTGTTCATAGGGATAGAAATGCTCTTCTGCCGCAATAATGGTAATATCTTTTGAAATGGTGTCAGGAAGAAAGAATACTCCTTCTAGGTTGGTGGTAAGATCCAGAAGAAAAGCACCGTTTTGATCCAGCACACCCAATATGGCTTTTGGCAGGGGCCTTTGTGTATTCTGGTTCCTCACTATGCCGGTGTATTTTTTTCGAGGAACTTCAAAGGTCACCGGATTCAGAATCTCAAATTTATAGATGTCATCGTTTCCCATTCCTCCTGGTCGATTGGATGCAAAGTATCCGTCTTTGCTTCCATTGTTTAGGAAAAGGGAAAAATCATCCTTGGAAGAGTTTAGTGGGTATCCCAGATTTTTTACAATATATTTCTCTTCAATTCTTTTTGCGGCGAATAGATCTAGTCCTCCCAATCCAGGGTGTCCGTCGGAGGCAAAATATATCAGCCCCTCTTCATCCACAAATGGGAACATTTCATTGCCGAAAGTGTTGATTTCAGGCCCTAAGTTTACGGGTAGCCCCCAACCTTGATTATTTCGCTCAACATAATAGATGTCAGATTCACCGTATCCACCCGGTCGGTTCGATGCAAAATAGAGACGATCTCCATCTTCAGTTAAAAATGCATGGGCACATGAATAGGAGGGATCATTAAAAGGTAATACCTCGGGTGATTGCCAGCTGCCATCCGAACTTCTTACTGATCGGACTATGCTTAGTCGGTTGAGATTTACTTGGTCTTGTTCTTTGATGCGGGAGGAGAAGATGTTGCGAGTGATAAATGCTTCGGTTCCATGTCTGTTGAAGGCAACCGGTCCATCGTTATATCTGGTTTTAAATTCGGTGGAATTTAATTTGGGTGATGATGAAGCTTGATTAAATTCCTCAACTCGGTAAATGTTCAGAAATGACTCAGCTTTTTTGTTTTTTAAGAGTGCGGGAGCAGGTCGGGAAGAGGTGAAATACATAATTCCGTTTTGGATAATCGGGGAAAAATCAGAAAAGCGGCTGTTGAAAGTTACAAGGTTAATATGGTATCGTTTTTCCTGAAGGACCTGTTGGGTCGAAAAATCTGTTTGGATCCATCGTTGTGCTTTGGGATCATCCGGTTTTTCTTTTAGGAATTTATCCATTGCCAGATCAGCCTGAAGGTATTTGCTATTGTATCTTAGGGTTTGTGCATACCAATAAAGAGCATCTCCACGGAGCTTTTCCATACCTACTTCCATATATACCGCTTCTGCCATTTCGTGATGGTCGGTTTCGAAGTATGCCTTGGCTAGTTGTACTTTGGATGAGTCGGGGAGTGGGTGTCTTCGCTTTATATTTTCAAACAACCGGATGGCTTCAAGATAGTTGCTGCGGTCAAAAGCAATTTGGGCCTCGTTAAGTCGTTTTATAAAAGAAGGTGAGGCAGAATTGCTCCTTTCCTGTGCTTTGAGATGGCCGGTCACAACGCATAGGAAGAATATGAATAAAGTTAGTTTATGAATCGGCATGGTCATCGACTGATTGTTATTTGAAAAATGTTCTGCCTAAAGCGGAGCATTCATTCATCGCTGAAAAGTTGATAAAAAATGGACTTGCTGATAAAATGGTGCCTGCCCTGAAAACTCATGACTACTAGGCACAAAATAGTCATTTTTTACAAGAGTGAGTAGGAGATCGTTAAAAATCTCGTGGGGAGATGACTTTTTCCTTAGGTGTTTTGGTTAGACTGAAATGTATCACCATTTCATGGCTCCCGTTGGATAATGTACGCAATTCGGACTGAGGGAAATCATATGCGTATCCAATCATTAAGCGGGCGTTTACTTGGAGGCTTGCCAGTAAAGCCAGGTTCTCATCCGGACGATAGGAAAACCCAATTCCATAGGCTTTTTTGTATAAACAACGGATGGTGATATCTGTCGAGAAGGGTGCCCCTTCTGTTATCCTGGTGATAAATGATGGTTTCAAAATAAATTGTGGATTCAGTTCAATGTGATACCCGCCCATAATGAAAAAATGTCTTTGAAGTGTTAGAACCTGCATTTCTGAGTTGTCATTTTCCAGAGGCATTTGAAAAAGCCTGGGTGAAGATGCCGCCACATAAAATTGGGGCGAATAGAGATATAGGCCAAAGCCGGCATTGGGTATAAACTTTTGTTCCAGATCACTGCTGAAAGCCGGGTCGGTTCCATCCACATTGAGGGAACTCAATCCCACGTGATAATTATATACACCGCCATTGAGGCCCATCGAAAGAATGGTTTTGGCTGTAATACGGACCCGGTAGGCATAGTGAATGTTCAGAAAGAAATTGCTGACCGGTCCGTAATCGTCAGCTACCACTGAAAAACCCAAGCCCATGGTGTGGTTGCGAACCGGAGCATGTAGTGCAAAATTATGTGTTCGTGGAGCACCTTCCAAGCCAGTCCATTGCAAGCGCGAAAGAAATACCATGCTTAAGGCATCTTGGGTTCCCGCATAAGCCGGATTAACAGTGATGATGTTGTACATGTACTGGGTGTATTTGGGCTCTTGCTGAGGGAAAGCTTTTTGCGAAAACATAAAACCTGTCAGCAAATAAGTTAATAACAATACGGTTCTGATATGATTTGAGTGCTTCATTTTTTCCTTTTGTTTGGCTAAGGTTATTTCTACCATGCGATAAAGAAATATCCGCTGATGGTTTTATTAATATCCCCAATAGTAATGATATAATAATAGGTTCCGGCCGGTAATTTTTTGCCGATGGTGACCCCGCTGTTGGAGGTCCCGTCCCATTGTCCGGAAAATTTTTCATCTCGGTAAACCTGACTGCCCCATCGGTTAAAAACCATCAAGGTGACTTTATTATATCTCTGTACCCATGGGATTTTAAGGGTCTCATTGATTCCGTCGTTGTTCGGGGAGAACCCTTCCGGCACTTCATAACAGGGATCGGTATCCAGATAGTCCGGTATTTGATCGCCATCACAATCGGCGGTGCCTTCTTCCGAGTCGTTCACCCCATCACCATCACTATCGGTATCCAGATAGTTGGGAACGCCGTCATTGTCGGTATCCATATATCCTTCTTGGTTGGTGGGGATGCCATCATTATCGTGGTCCGAGATTGCAACAACTAAAATAGAAACCGATGCGGTAGCACAAAGAGGTGGGGTTTCGTTGTCACAGACTTCGTAGTCAAAACTGTCGGTCCCTGCGAAGCCCTCATTAGGGGTGTAGGTAAATGTGCCGTCGGGATTGATTTCAAGCGTGCCGTTTTCCGGAGGTGTTATGGGGGTTGTGTTGATGGTTAGTTCATGATTGTTGGGATCCGAGTCGTTTGCAAGTAAGGAGCTGCCGTTCAGCATCCTGTCCTGGTCGGTCTGATAGGTGTCGTCAACCGGGGTGGGAGCCTGATTGGCCTGATCGTTATCGGTATTGGTTACATTCAGGAGGATTGACAAATCGTGGTAATTTTCATCTGAGTTGTCATTGTCCACAGCAAGCCTAAGGGCATAGGTGATGCTACCATCCACTTCTTCGTCATCCCTCCCGGTTATGGTTACCTTTTGCGACTGATTCCAGTTTTCCGGGGTATAGATCAGTGTGGTGCGGCTTAATAATCCTTCCGATTCATCCAACCCGGATATGGCAATTACCACATTGGAGGCGGGTTGACTAGCCAGCCGGAGGTTGAAGCTAGCCTGTAATCCTTCTTCGGACGTTTCCAAAGTGGCCGATTGTGGTTCGAGAATCAGACCGGCAGAGTCATCATCGGCATTGGTGATAAGCAGGGTGTTGCTTTGACCGTGGTAGGCTTCGTCCGACCGTTCGTCTATTACTTCTATTGTCAATGTATAACTAATGTCGCCATCTGTTTCATTATCATCTACTCCGGTGATGATTACTGTCTGGGGTTGGTTCCAGTTATCGGGGGTAAAGGTAAGTTCCTCAGCACTGAGCATGCCCTCCGTAGAGTCCAATCCCATGATTTCAAAAACCACCTCCGCATATGGTCTGCTGTTCAATACCACAGAAAAGATATCGGTTGTTCCCGTTTCTGAAGTAACGGTTGCCGTGTTGGTGGTGTTGATGGTGAATCCTGCAGCATCATTGTCTGTATTGATGACATTTATGGGGACAGATAAATCGTGATAAGCCGGATCAGATCGTTCATTGATAACCGCAAAAGTCAGTGTATAGGTGATGTCATCGTCGGCTTCATTATCATCTACACCTGTAATGGTGACAATTTGTGGCGTGTCCCAATTTTGTGGGGTAAATGTTAATTCGGAAGTATTCAGACTTCCTTCGGATGCATCAAGCCCGGTAATTTGGATAACAACATTGGCAGCCGGCTCCGTATTGAGTTCGATGGTGATATTATCAACAGTGCCTGATTCTGAGGTGATGGTACCCGAGCCCGATATCACCGGTTTTATGCCTGCGATGTCGTCGTCCAGTATGATTGCAGAGACTTCTTGTGGTTCACCCACCGAGGCATTGACAACCGAAGAAAGTGATATGGAGAGGGTCTCATCCCCCTCGGCTTCCCGGTCATTTATGGCTCTTAGCGTAATGGTTTCCTGGATTTCATAAGGCGAAATGGTTAAAGAGGTGATCTGACCGGAATAATCTTCATTGTCGGCCTGTCCCGAATAGGCTAGGCCAACATTGATTGCCTGTGTGGAAGCGTGCGACAACGCCACCATTAATACCGCTGATCCACCATCCTCAGAAAAGGGTGAGCCGGTGATATTGAGGGATACCTCCGGGAGGCTTTGCATGTCTTCAATGGTAATGGAAGCTTCCTGCGAGCCGTCAATGGTAGCGGAGCCTCCGGCTACCTGAGATATGTTGATTCCCAGTTCTTCATCCCCTTCATATAGATTGTCAGAAATGGCATCTAAAGTGGTGCTTCCGGAAGTGCTTCCGGCAGGTATGGAAATGGAATAAGAGGCGAGGTTGTAATCATTGTTTTCGGTCGAAATGTTAGTGGTTTCCAGAACCACTAAAACTGTTTCTTCTGTGGCATTGTCCAGCGTGGCGGTGACAGTGGATGATTGGTTTTCGGTAATGCTTTGGGGTATTACCGACAAAGAAACCAATGGCGGTGTTTCATCATCAAGAATAAAAAGATTTATGGTCTGGTTGCCGTTTTCAGTAGCATCACCCCCCGAAACTCCGGAAATAGTAATGGACAAATTTTCTCCACCTTCGTAAATATTATCATCTTGAACATTGAGAAATGTCTGACCGGATAATGCGCCGGCCGGGATGGTTATTGTGTTGGATGTAAGCTGGTAATCTTCATTTTCGGCCGAGCCATTGTTGGCAGCTAAGGAAATCGTAACGGGTTCAAATGTTGCCCTGTTTAGGGTGGCCGTGATGGTGGAGGAGCCCCCATCTTCAGTTAAAGAAGTGGGTGTTGCTGACAAGGAGACAGAAGGTGGAATCTCATCATCTTCAATGATAATCTTTACAGATTGTTCGTCTGAAGCAGGGAGTGCACTTCCGCCTTCTACACCTGTAATTTCAATGATAATAGACTTATCAGGTGCATATCTGTCGTTGTTAATGGCTGTGACGGTCGTTGAGCCAGCTAAATTTCCGGAGCCGATGGTGACGGAGGCCGGCAGAGCATAATCATCCGGTGTGGCTGTACCGCCCGTGGCATTCAGTGAAACAATGACTTGTTCTGTTGTGGCGACGGTCAGTGTGGCGGTGAGTGTGGACAAACCACCGTTTTCAGAGATAGAGAGAGGGGTGGCACTGAGGCTAACGGTTGGGGCAGCTTGTTGTTCTGTAATGGTGATGGTAGCCGTTTGAGGCGCGGTTACCGCCGCTTCACCGCCGGAGACATCCGAAATGGCCACCTGAAGCTGTTCGTTGCCTTCAAAGAGGTTATCTGTATTGGCTTCAAGGGAGGTGGTGGCGGACGTCTCCCCGGCAGCAATGGTCAGGGATTCATCTGCCAGAGTGTAATCGCCGGATTCGGTGTCAATGTCTGTTATGGAAAGAGAGACGGAGACCTCTTCATTCGTAGGATTGGAGAGGGTGACCGTAATGGTTGATGACGATCCTTCGTTGATTTGAAGTGGGGAAGCGGAAAGTGTAACGGCTGGGGCATCCTCGTCATCCGTAATGGTAAGGTTGACGAAGGAAGGGGTTCCAATGGAAAAACCGGCAGGAACACCGGAAATAGACACCTGAAGTGTTTCTGATCCTTCAAAAAAATTATCATTGAATGCTTCAAGGGAGGTGGTGGCAGACGTCTCCCCAGCAGCAATGGTCAGGGATTCATCTGCCAGAGTGTAATCGCCGGATTCGGTGTCAATGTCTGTTATGGAAAGAGAGACAGAGACCTCTTCGTCCGCAGGATTGGAGAGGGTGACCGTAATGGTTGATGACGATCCTTCGTTAATTTGAAGTGGGGAAGCGGAAAGTGTAACAGCTGGGGCATCCTCATCATCCGTAATGGTAAGGTTGACGGAGGAAGGGGTCCCAATGGAAAAACCGGCAGGAACACCGGAAATGGCCACCTGAAGCTGTTCGTTGCCTTCAAAGAGGTTATCTGTATTGGCTTCAAGGGAGGTGGTGGCGGACGTCTCCCCGGCAGCGATGGTCAGGGATTCATCTGCCAGAGTGTAATCGCCGGATTCGGTGTCAATGTCTGTTATGGAAAGAGAGACAGAGACCTCTTCGTCCGCAGGATTGGAGAGGATGACCGTAATGGTTGATGACGATCCTTCGTTGATTTGAAGTGGGGAAGCGGAAAGTGTAACGGCTGGGGCATCCTCATCATCCGTAATGGTAAGGTTGACGGAGGAAGGGGTCCCAATGGAAAAACCGGCAGGAACACCGGAAATAGACACCTGAAGTGTTTCTGATCCTTCAAATGTATTGTCATTGGATGTTGTAAGGGAAGTGGAGCCCGTTGTTTCACCGGCATTAATGGTTATACTTCCGGGAAGAGTATAGTCTTCCTCATCTGCCGATCCTCCGGTAACAGCCAATGTGATGGTGGTTTCCGATTCGACAGGTCCGGTCAGGGTGGCTGTCAAGGTCGATGTCCCGGTGTTTTCAGAAATGGAAAGAGAATTAGCATCGAGGGTTACCGTTGGTGCGGTTTGTAGATCTGTAATGGTGATGGTTGCCGTTTGCGGCGAGGCGAATACTGCGCCACCTCCGGTGACCCCTGAGATTGATAGCTGCAATTGCTCGTCCCCTTCAAAGATGTCGTCCTCAGCCGCCGTAAGGGTGGTGGAAGCCTCGGTCTCACCTGCAGCGATGATTAGAGAGCCATTAGAGAGGGTATAATCCCCTGATTCGGTGTTAATATCTGTTGCCGTGAGGGCGACCGTAACCGCTTCATAGGTGGGATTGGAGAGCGTGGCAGTAATGTTGGATGAGGTTCCTTCGGCAATTTGTCCCTGATCAGCCGTAAGTGTGACCTCGGGAATGTCTTCCGGATCGATAATGGTTGCAGTAACTTGTTGTTCGCCGTTCTCCGTTGCGTTGATCACATTGGCTATATCCACAATAATGGATTCTTCGAATTCATAATGATCATCGGTCTCTGCTGTGATGTTTATAGCCGTGGATGCAGCGCCGGCCGGGATTGTAATGGTATTCTCTGCAGAATAATCTATTCCGTAGGTGGCCGTTCCCGAGAAAGTCAGATTAACTATAATGTCTGACAGAATGGTCAGATCCGTTTCTACTGTAAGAGTTGCGGTTCCCGTTTCTTCGTTCAACGGACTTCCGGCCAACGAAAGAGTGACTGTCTGTCCCCGGGTGGCAATTGTTATAAAAGAAAACAACAGTAAAAAAAGATATTTCTGTGCATGTGATTTTATAGACATATTGATTTCGGCTTTCGTAGTGTTTGTTTTTTGCTGGTTAAGTTATTTTGAAATAGAGTTTGAAGGGGGTTAGGATGGATCAATAATATTTTATCCCCTAAACTCAGATTCAATGAAGGTAAATTTACGGCAAATCATCACCAAAGGAAACCCCTCAATGATTCTTGCGAAATTGTTTGCTATTTCTTTATGATTAGTGGCGGATATTCGCCTGATGAATGGTTCGTTTTTGTGGGTGAAACGATCATGACCATTAAAGTTTGTAACAACAAGAATAGAAATCTAATTCGTTAAGCCATGCGAGTTCCATTAGGCCAATAAGTTAAAAAATTATATACTAATAAATCGATTGTGACGAGAAGGATTATTTATCTCTTGTGGCTGGCTTAAAGATTCTTTTTCGCGAGCCGGCAATTTTCGTTTTCGCTTTCGTCTTAGATTTAAATTCATTAATCGATAGACTCTTAATACCCGTTTGCGATTCCACTTCAGACCTTCATTTCGAATACGCCCATAATATTCATCAAATCCTCTGGTGGGATATTTTTCACTCAGTTCATTGAGCTTATCAATTACTTCCCCATCATCCCGCCGGCTTTCAAAATACCACATCGAGCGATGCAAATCCGTTAATCGGCATGCCCTGGCAATGCTGATGTTATAAGTTGTCTGTAAGTATTCAGCTCTTGCTTTCTTCTGGCAGGGCTTTAAAACTTTTTTCCCAATAAATCTTTTAACATCTTATTATCCAGACTCGCCTCAGCGTACATTTGTTTTAGCTTCCGATTTTCTTCTTCCAATTCTTTTAATCGTTTAAGCTGTGAGACTTCCATCCCGGAATATTTCTTGCGCCAATTATAAAAGGTAGCTCGGGATATCCCATGTTCACGACATAAACTTTGGGCATCAATACCACTTTCATACGCCTTAAGAATCTTTACAATCTGACTCTCTATAAATCTTGATTTTTTCATAACTGTTTTTTGACTGCTTAAAATTAATATTTTGTCTAATTTTAAGCTGTCCGATTTACGGGGAAGGTTACAACCCCATCTCTACAGGCCCTTTAGAAGGTATTAATAATAAAATAAAGGTGCTTAAGAAAAATGCATATGGTTATAGAGATAGGGAATTTTTTAATTTAAAAATTTTAGATCTTCATCGAGCCAGGTATGCATTTTCGTGATGAACCACCATTATTATCTTTTGATTAAAAAATAAGTTATTTTAAGTAAAAATCCTAATTAAAAAATATTCTCGGTGTTAACAAATTTTGAGATGCAAAAGCTCTAAGTCCCAAATTTAACTATTGAGTTAAATCCAACTAATCAAAAGATATGGAATAAGTGAATTTGTCAGACCTATAGTATCCAATATTATACTCTATCGGCATTTTGTTTATATCATAAACTTCTCTTACTCTTTTCAAAATAGCGGTATTGGGTTTTATTTCCAGTTTTTTTGCCAATTCATCATCTGCATTAATAGCGTAAATTTTTTCTTGTGAGGTGGCTGCTATAGAGCCACAGGATTTTTTTAAAACGGTGTACAAAGGCAAATTGAAATTTTCGTTTCCAGTGAGTTCAAGTTCGGGATTGAAATAAGAAATAAAATAGACAAAAGGCCCTGATTTACTTCCTCTTAATCTTTGAAGTGTTAGAATCCTTTTTTCGGGAGTTGTATTGAAAAAAACGGTTACCGCTTTCGGCGCCTCTTTCCATATTACATGTAGTTCAAAATTTCTTATCTCTATACCGAGGGATTTCATTTCCTGAGAAAAACTTTTCCATTTTCGTCCGACACCTTCAATCCCGTCAGTAGAAACCTTCGTTCCCAGTCCTTTCCTCCTTATTAATAAACCGTCGTTGACCATACTTGTAATTGCCTGGCGAATTGTTGCCCTGGAGACTTTTAAAGACTTTGCAAGTTCAGTCTCGGTAGGTAACATTTTCCCTTCTTTCATGTATTCCGGACGGGCAATTAACTCTCTTAACATTTTTTCAATCTGTTCATGTAAAGGTATTCCGGAGTCCTTGTTTATTGTAAACATTTTAAATGAATTGTTTATTGAAACCTTTTGCAAACGCCCTGTAGTCAGCGACAATATAATCTAAAAATTTTAAAGTCTAAAACACACAATATCAATATAATAACATTAGACTTATATCTATTGCCTACCAATTTAAGACATCAACATGTACATACAAATATATAAAACTTTTACTCGACAATATAAAACTATTCTTAATTATTCTTTTTATGTAAAAAATTCAAAAAAATATTTGCGAAATATATAATTGTACATACATTTGTAGTACAAAATCCAATTAATGTATGAACAAATTAAATTTTCAATACAAACAAAGGGATCACATGAAACGAGCATGACAATGTGAGTATATCACAAAAAATAATGTATAAATCCTTTGTCATGCGAGTTCCATTAAACCAAAGACTTAATTAAAATTTATACGAATGAAAAAGCATTTGATTCTAATTCTGATTTTTTTATCGGGACCTGTGCTTGGGTTAGCACAACAATTTCAGGTTACCGGTAAAGTTACGGATACCGGGAATGAAGGAATTCCGGGTGTCAATGTTTTAAAAAAAGGAACAAATGAAGGTACTATTACCGATCAGGAAGGTAATTTTTCTCTAACGGTAACGGATTTAGATGAAGTTCTTGTTTTTTCTTTTATCGGAATGGAGACGCAGGAAGTGCCTTTAGATCGAAGACAGGTGGTAAATGTAACAATGAGCGAATCAACTCTTGGACTTGAAGAAGTTGTGGTAGTAGGTTACGGATCGCAGAAGAAAGTGAACCTGACCGGAGCTGTTTCATCTGTTACACCTGAAGCTTTAGAAGGAAAACCTGTAAATAATGTTGTTGAAGCTCTTCAGGGAACAACCCCGGGATTGATAATTCAGCAATCGAACTCACAGCCCGGGAATAGACCTTCCATTAATATCAGAGGGTTGAATACCCTGAATAACAATGATCCATTGGTGATAATAGATGGAATTATCGGTGATATTCAGAATGTTAATCAAGCCGACATACAAAGCATTTCTGTTCTAAAAGATGCTTCATCAACAGCCATATACGGTTCAAGAGCATCGAACGGCGTTATCTTAATTACTACCAAGCAAGGTGAAGCGGGCAAAACAAAGGTGAATTATAATTTCAATTATGGACTGCAGGAAGCCACCTTTTTACCCGACATTGTGGATTCATGGATTTACACCGAGTTAAGAAATGAAGCGCTGGTCAATTCAGGAAGAAAGATTGCTTTTACCCCGGAGCAGATAAATTATTATCGTAGTGGTGAAGGTCCTAATGTGAATTGGATGGAAAAAATTTATAAATCCGCAGCTCCCCAGCAATCTCAAAATTTGTCTTTTAGTGGAGGAAATGAAAAGACAAAGTTTCTCACTTCTTTTGGTTTTCTTGACCAGTCCAGCCTTTTTGAAGGACCATCTTATGGATTGAAAAAGTATAATGCACGTTTTAATCTGGAGCATGAAATATCTGATAAACTAAGTATTGGAGCCAAAGTTGCTTATACCAGGAATGAAATTAAAGACCATGCTTATTGGACAGAATGGATTATAGAACAGGCTACACGTATGCCTTCAATATATTCCGTTGTCGATGAGAACGGGGAATACACTTATCCGAGCGGAAGTAATAGTAATGCATTGCAACGATTAGAGCATGGGGGATATCGGCAAAACTCTAACGGAGACCTTTCCGGCGTTTTTAACGCTGAGTTGAAAATCCTAAAGGGATTAAATCTTAATGGAATGATCGGCGGACAGTTGTATAATAACAGGATGCATGAAAACAGGAAGGCACTGGAGGATTCCGGAGACCAGGAAAACAGGATGACCGAGAATTTTGGTAGAATTCAAAATATGACCTCCAATATTATTTTAAAATATGAGAAAGTAATTGATGACCATACTATTAACGCAATGGCAGGATATTCTTATGAAGGAGGCCGCAATAATAGTTTTTCTACCTACCGCATTACCGAAGAGGCTCAATATGATATAATGGCCGGTTCTCAAACAGAAGATACTCAAAATCAGGGTTGGGCTAGTGACTGGTCTATTTATTCATTGTTTGGTCGCCTCGGATACAATTTCAGGGAGAAATATCTTTTAGAATTTAATTTGAGAGAAGATTATTCCTCCAAATTTGCCGAGGATAATCGTTCTGCATTGTTCCCTTCAATGTCAGGGGCTTGGAGAATATCCGAGGAGCCATTCTTCGCGTCTCTTGAGAGATATGTTAGTTCTTTAAAATTAAGGAGTTCATGGGGGCTTGTCGGAAATAATAGAATCGGAGATTACCAATATCAGTCTGCGGTTTCTGTTTACAACGGTTACAACTTCGGTGATCAGGTTGTGAATATAGCTGGATTTTCCGCTGCAAACAGAGATTTGAAGTGGGAAACCACCAGAATGTTTAATGTTGGAGCAGATGTAGGGTTTTTTAATAATTCTCTGAATCTGACGTTTGATTATTTCCATAATATGACCAGAGATATCCTTATAAATCTACCTGTTCCGGGAACTTATGGAGGTGGAGCACCGATTCAGAATGCAGGAAAAGTTAAAAATTACGGCTGGGAGCTTTCGGTGACCTACCATCACAGGACTGAAAACTTCAGACAAACCATAAGTGCTAATATTTCGGATACCCGAAATGAAGTAGTTGATACAAAAGGGACTGAATGGATTTATGGATGGGATATAAATACCATAATTAAAGAGGGCTACCCCATAAACTCGTATTATGCATATCGTTGGGACGGCTTTTTCCAGAATGAAAATGAAGTTGGTGAAGGCCCTCATCTGGATGGTATTACGCCTAAACCAGGCGACATTAGATACCTTGATAAAGATGGTGATGGACTGATTAAGGAAGACGATGACAGATTTGTTCTTGGAAACTCTTTTCCCAGGTTTACTTTCGGGTTGAATTATTCACTCAAATGGAAAGATGTTGATTTTTCCATGTTCTGGCAGGGAGTTGGTCAAAGAAGCGTTTGGTTAAGAGGAGAATCTGTTGAAGCATTCCATAATAACAATGAAGGGCCCGTATTTGATTTTCATTTGGACAGATGGACGCCGGTCAACCGGGATGCCTCATATCCCCGATTGACCGTTGGTTCGGAATCTGCAAATAATGCTGCAAAATCTGATTTTTGGATTCAGGATGCCGCTTATCTGCGATTAAAGAATCTACAGTTGGGATATACATTCCAGAATAATCTGACACAATGGATAGGAGTAGATAGTTTTCGATTTTATTTGAGCCTTCAAAATGCGTTGACCATAACTGATATGATTGGAGGTTGGGACCCGGAGACTGCCGATGGAAGTGGTCGTATTTATCCGGTTGCAAGGATTTATTCACTGGGATTGAGTCTTAATTTTTAAGAAAAGAGTGATATAAAATAAGCATGATAGAGCCTGACACAATGAGAATGTGTAAAAACTGCTACATGCAAATCTCATACGACTATAATTGTCAAATAGTACATCTATGAAAACACATAAAAATATATTTAAACTATTGGCTCTTGTAATTTCTTTTTCAGCCGTATCCTGTGTTGAATTAGAATTGGAGCCTTACGACAGAGAAACTGATAAGACTTACTGGCAGAAGCCGGAAGCTGCATTATATGCTTTGAACGCTTGTTATCCAACTTTATCAAGCGCTTCGAAAGTACTTTATTCAGATGCGATGACGGATAATGGCTACACCAAAGTGCCTAATGCATATAATCAAAGCATAGGTAACGGTTCGTATTCTACTGCCGAACCATATGTTCAGGAAGAATGGTCAAGTCGGTATGCCGGAATCAGAGCTTGTAATCTGTTGTTAAATAATATTGATCAAGTTCCTGAGCTTTCCCAGGAATTATTAAACCGTTACTCTGCCGAAGCAACTGTTATCAGGGCATATCACTATTTTGAGCTTTATTCAAAATTTGGAGATGTTCCTTATTTTACTGAAGTAATATCCATTGACCAATCTCAAACATTAACAAGAACCGAACAATCAGTAATTACTGAAGAGTTGTTGGAGCAACTTAATGAGGTTATTAATAATGAGTATCTTCCTTCTTCTTATAGTGGAGATGATGTGGGGCGAATAACTCATTGGGCGGCTTTGGCATTAAAAGCCCGTATTTTGCTTTTTGAAGGAAGATACACCGAATTGGTTGATGTCACTGAGAATATAATAAATAATGGGCCCTTTTTTTTGTTTAA
The DNA here is from genome assembly GCF_052400625.1 of Thermophagus sp. OGC60D27. NCBI lineage: Bacteria > Pseudomonadati > Bacteroidota > Bacteroidia > Marinilabiliales > Marinilabiliaceae > Thermophagus > Thermophagus sp. OGC60D27. Next base: position 13,920 of record NZ_JBQTGH010000002.1, on the reverse strand, counting down.
TGATTATGAAGCATTATTCACACTGGAAAATGAAAATAATTCAGAGGTAATTTTGGATTTGCAATACCTTCAGTCCAGCCGCGAACACAGTGTCCAATATCATTTTTTACCCCCTTCTTTGGGAGGCTATTCGCAACTTTCACCCATTCAGTCATTGGTTGATAGCTACATAACACTTGATGGCTATAGAATTGAAGACGCTCCGGCTTCAAGTTTTGATCCTGAAAATCCATTTGAAAACAGAGATCCCAGGCTAAAAGCAACAGTGGTTTATGACGGGAACAGTTATCCTTTGGAAGATGGCAGCGATCATTTTGTTTATACCGAACCAGATGGCGGGCAGGATAGCTTTGGTGCCAGTTCTGATGTATCAGCAACAGGATATTATCTCAAGAAATACTGGGATAAAAACTATCGGGCTAACCTCATGTCCGGATTGAATATTATTCTCATCCGATATGCTGATGTGTTATTGATGCATGCGGAAGCGCTTGTAGAAATGAATCAAATGGATGAACAAGGTTGGGATCTAACCATTCGGGCCTTGCGTGAGAGAGCTGGTTTTAGTAAGAACACAGCCCTTGATTTTCCCGGCGGAAGCCAGAGTGAGTTAAGACAGATTATAAGAAACGAGAGGCGAACGGAGCTTGCATTTGAAGGATTGAGACGCAAAGATATTATCCGATGGAGAACGGCTGAGAACGTTATGGATGGATGGATATACGGAATGGAAGTAGAGGACGTTCAGGGCATGGATGATGGTCATGTTGCTATAGAACAAAGGTCTTTTGACCCTTCAAAGCATTATTTGTGGCCTGTTCCACAAAATGAGATTGATTTGAATTCTAATTTGAGCCAAAACTCTAACTGGTGATAAACTTAATAAGAATTTGATATGAAGAAGTTATTAATATTAGGTCTAATTTTATCAGGCATCTGGGCATGCGAAGATGATTACAGATTAAATACTGAATTTAATACGCCAACCGACCTGTATTCTCCTGAATCCGTAGACATTGACCTGTCATCAGGAGATGTTGTTGAATTTTCATGGACGGGCGGTGGTGCTGAAGACAGCTCTACCGTAATTTATCAGGTTCTGTTTGATGAAGAAGGGGGTGACTTCTCCTCTCCACTTGATACGCTATTGAGCGATCTAGGAGCTCAGCCAAAATTAACTATTACTCACACCCAGCTAAACACCATAGCACGTAAAGCCGGAATTGTTCCTGAAAGTACCGGAAAGTTGAGATGGACCGTGCTGGCTTCAAAGGGGGGGGTTGTACAACCTTCAAATGTAGTTAACGAAATCATTGTCACACGTCCGGAGGGCATTGACAACTTTCCAGAAGCACTGTTTTTATATGGAGATGCCACCGAGAATGACGGAAACGGCGGATTACAGTTCAGAAAAGAAGAAGAAGGGGTATTTGTTATATACACTAAAATACCGGTTCCCGGAGATATCTACTTCACAAGTAGTACCAGCGAAGATTTCTTTACATATTATGCAGGTTCTGACGGTAAATTGACTGAGGGCACGGGTGCTTATAGTATTGATGAAAATTCAAATCCATACAGAATTACTGTTGACTTTAATTCTCTTAGTGTAAAAACGGAAGTAATTTCCAACGTAAGAGTTATTTGGGGTGCTACTTATGATGTCATAGGCAACCTCGATTATATCGGGAATGGTGTTTTTCAGGCTGAGGATTGTGAAATCATTTTTATAGATCCCAGCAGACCTGAAACAAATCCGCCTTCGTGGCTCGGGTGGACAGAAGAACGATATTATTTTATTGCAAATGTTGAAGGCGAGGATTTATGCTGGGGCAGAAAAGATGGTGTTAGTCCTGAAAGGCCAACCGGAGACGAATCTCTCTCATTTTACGAAATAGGTGAATTTCCTTGGAGCCAATGGGAACATTTGTGGAAAATGAGCGGAGACCTTGATTATACTTCCTGTACCATTACAATTGACACGAATATTCAAGGCATAATGGTGCATCGGTTTTCAGATATTACTCCCTTAAGTTAGAATTAAACGCGTGCATGGCAGTTCTTTTCTGAACTGTTATGCACTTTGTAATAGTGTTCGTTCAATAGTTTGACAGTAACTAATGTTTGACAAATGAAACGAGCATGGCCAAGTTTTGTTATTAGGCCAATAGGCCGGTAGGCTGCAAGTAAATATTTAGGGACTAAAATAGCCGGAAACAAAAAATGATGAACTGTAAACTCATTGGTCATGCAAGTTTCATTAGACCAATGAATTAAATAAATTATATACTAATGAATATTAAGTTGTTTTCCATATTGATTTTTCTATCTCTCATTGCCTGTGGCAGTCAGGAGGAAGAATATATTCCGCCGGAGAAATCTCCTGATAAACCTGAAGAAGAAGAACCCCTTTGTCATGAGAAAGGCAAAGAAATATTTAATTTAATCAATCAATATTATTCAGCCACTTCCGGGGGATTAATGAACGAAAGCTATCCGTCCAGGAGCGATGATCCCGCCTATTCTTATTTATGGCCATATGTGGGGTATGTTGACGGATCAGCAATGTTGGCTAAAGTTGGCTATGATATAGATTATCCTTCGATAGTGGATAATTACGAAAAGTATTTTAGTGTCGGGGCGTACGACAACAATCTAGGCGCCTACTCTTCGTCTACCAACGGAATTTCAGGCCAGGGGACACGTTATTATGATGACAATGCCATTGTGGGTTTAAGTTTATTGGAAGCATATGAGATTACTTCTGATGATAAATACTTGGAAAGGGCAGAAAGGATTATCCCCTTTATAATGGGTGGTGAGGATGATAAGTTGGGTGGAGGAATCTGGTGGAATGAAGATCAGGTATATCATCCCGGGGCAGATTCTGACAAAGGAATTAGTTCCAATGGTTATCCTGCTTTGTTTTTTCTGAGGTTTTATAACCTTGCCGATGGGTATAGCCAAAAGGCTGAATTACTTTCCATTTCAAAGCGCTTGTACGAATGGGTTCGAACCACATTTTATGATTCAGGGAATAATACTTATGCCAACAGTATTACTGCTGAAGGGAATATTAATCATACGCGGTGGACTTACAACTCCGGTGTTATGATACAGGTAGGAATAGAATTGTTTAAGATTACCGGAGAGCAGGAGTATCTTAGTGAAGCAATTGCTGCCGCACAGGGGGCTTATGATTACTACGTAAAACCCAGAAACGGAATGGCTATTTCGTATCCCGATCATGATCCCTGGTTTAATACCAAGCTATTGGAAGCTTATATCGATCTGGCACCTTATTACGATGCTGCCGGCGGTTATATCGACAGTTATCTGAATTTTATTAATTACGGGTATGAACATGCACGAACTACAGAAGGCTTTTTCTATGAAGATTGGACTGGAGAAGACTCTAAGAGGTACTGCTCTCTTTTGATGCAGGCTTCGGTAGTTGAATCTTACGGCGCACTTTCCCTGTTTTATGAGGAAGATTTTAATTGATAAGGTTTTAAGGTTTTTATATGATGGTGCTGTCGGTTGGTAATAAAAAAAATATGAGATTCTGGATTTGGGCATTTGTAATAACGGGGTTGTTATGTCAAGGATGTGTCCGGAGCTATAAGAAAAATTATGAAGACACTGCAAAAGATTTGTTTCTGAAAATCTGGAATAAATATAGGGTGCCCGAATATGGCCTTTTTTCTGAATATTTTCCACAGGATCATAAACCGGAGATGTTCTATTTCCAGGATTCTGTAAAGAGCGCTCAGGAAGTGGCTTTTCTTTGGCCTATGAGTGGGGTGTTTTCGGCGACAAACGTGCTTATGAAACTGGATTCAGATTATTATTCACCATATCTGGATTCAATGGTGTTTGCAGTGGAGCAGTATTATGATACTACCCGCCATCCACCCGGTTATCAGGCTTATCCTTCTGCGCTGAATCATGCTGACCGATATTATGATGACAACGGATTGGTGGGGATCGATTATGTGGATGCTTTTGAAGTCACCGGAAACCCTGATTATTTAAAAAAAGCCAGAGAGATAATGGAGTTCATTAAGAGTGGATGGACTGAGGATTATGGCGGAGGAGTCTCCTGGCTGGAGGGTGTCAGAGATCAAAAGCCCGCTTGCTCTAACGGAAAAGCAACCGTCTTGGCATTAAAACTGTTTCAGGCTACTTCAGATGCCGAATATCTTGATTACGGGTTAGCCTCCTATAATTGGATGATGGATCATTTAAGGGATGATTCCTTAAACATTATCTGGAATTCCCTTTTAATTAAGGAAGAAGAGGCTGGTGTTGTACAAAAACATGGCTACACTTATAATACTGGGGTTATGATTCAATCAGCCGTCCGTTTGTTTAAGATTACCGGAAAGGATCATTTCTTGAAGGATGCACAGTCACTTGCCGAAGGTAGTTATAACTATTATGTGAAATGGACGAAACAGGATGTTTCGTATATTGAGGATTTGCCTTGGTTTGTGGTTGTTTTGTTCAGAGGATATCATGAATTATTTGAAGTGGATAACAATTCAAAATACATCAATGCAATCATGAAAGGGGCAGACTATGCCCTTGATAATGCGACAGATTCTGACGGACTTTTCTTTCATGACTGGACAAGTCGTAGTGGTGTGAAGGGGCAGCCCAAATGGCTGCTTGATGAAGCCTGTATGGTAGAACTTTTTGCCCGAATGGCACTCATAAGAAAGGGAATTGATGATTCTTTGGAAGATTAATAATTTTTCAGACTGAAATTCTGGCGGCACAAGGGGGTTGGTCTATAAAGATATTTTTACTCTTTGGTTCTTCTGTGATAGACAGCTTGAATTCAATATAGTCCTTTGCTGAACGCGTCGCATGAATGGAATGAATTAATGAATTTTGGACTTTCATAAAATGAAACGGAATAATGATCATGGACAATGATTTGATAATTTTTAAAGATAATGATGACCGCCCTGTAACTGGCATCTGAACCAGGGAAAAATGCTAAATAATATTGATTATTAAAATTAAGAAAATGAGAAAAAGAATTATACTTTTTTTGGTGATAGCAATGGGGCTGCAATTAAGTTCTTGCTCCACCGAAAAATTAACTGATTATGTAGACCCAGGCATTGGAACTGTTCACAGCAGATGGTTTTTTTATACCCCCGGTGCTGTCCCCTTTGGAATGGCGAAGTTAGGGCCCTCTACCAACGGGAGTTATGGAAATGAACAGGGGTGGGAAGCCGTCGGATATGACGGAAGGCACAATTCAATAGAAGGGTTTGCCTGTTTTCATGAGTTTCAGATCGGAGGTGTTATGATTCAACCGATGGTAGGAGAGCTAAAAACGAGTCCGGGACTGTTGGATAATCCTGATAAGGGATATAGATCACGGTTTGATAAGCAGGACGAGTATGCAACAGCAGGGTATTATTCTGTAGTTTTGAAAGACTATGATGTAAACGTAGAATTGACCGCCACCAAGCGAGTTGGTTTTCAAAGATTTACATTTCCTTCTTCTCAAAAGTCCAAAGTTATTTTTGATATCGGAAATCGATTGGGTGAAAGTGGTGAGGTGCAGGATTCTTATATTAAAATCATAGATGGCAATACGGTAGAAGGTTTTGTGATTACCAAACCCGAATATGTGAAGAAGTATCAACCGAGGGCTGAAGTGAAAATGTATTTTTTTGCAAAGCTTGATAAATCAGCAGATTCCTTTAATACTTTTTTTAGAAATGGTGAAGTTTTCTCAAATAATGTAATTAGAGGGAAAGGGGCTTGCGCAGTATTGAATTATGTCACCACAGAGAATGAGGAGATTAATCTAAAAATAGGACTTTCATATACTTCAGTGGATAATGCAAAGGAGAATTTTTATGGTGAAGCGGGTGACAAGGATTTTGACACCGTAAAATCTATGGCTCTTAATACGTGGAATGATTATTTGGGCAGAATTAAAGTTGAAGGAGGTACCCGGAAGGATAAGGTGAAATTTTATACCGGATTATACCATGCTCTACTAGGTAGAGGCCTTGCCAATGATGTTAATGGGTCTTACCCGATGAACAATGGTGAAGTAGGTTTTATAGCGAAAAATGAAAATGGAGAATTGATCCACAACCATTACAATACAGATGCTATTTGGGGTGGTTTCTGGAATCTGACACAATTGTGGGCATTGGCTTATCCTGAATACTATGCAGACTGGATTCAAAGTCAGTTGTTGGTATATAAAGAGACCGGATGGCTTGGTGATGGAATTGCAAACAGCAAATATGTGTCCGGTGTAGGAACCAATTTTGTGAGTCTGGCCATTGCTTCAGCCTATAATTGCGGCATCAGAGATTTTGACATTCAGACTGCTTACGAAGCAGCTTTGAAGAACGAAATTGGTTGGGAAAAAAGAATTGAAGGAGCTGGTAAAATGGATGTCAAACAATTCGTCAATAGAGGGTATGTTCCTTATTCGGAAGATTTGCCATTTATGACCACCCCTGAAGGTTCCGGATTTGCAGCGTCACATACACTTGAGTATTCTTATAGCAGCTATGCGGTTGCGCAATTTGCAAAGCAGCTAAATAAAAAAAGTGATTTTGAAAAACTAATGAAGCTTTCAAAAGGATGGGAAAAATTGTACGATCCTGACAAAAACCTGATACGGCCCCGGAATATGGAAGGGCAATTTATTGAGGAGTTTGATCCACTTGAACCCTGGATTGGATTTCAGGAGGGCAATGCAGTTCAATATACATTTTATGTTCCTCACGATATTGAAGACTTGATTGGCCTTATGGGAACCGAAACCTTTAATAATCGTCTGGATTCCATTTTCATACATTCAAGAAAAAATATATTTGGAGGTGGCACAGAGGTGGATGCTTTTTCCGGCCTGAAAGCTTTGTATAATCATGGGAATCAACCCAATCTACATATCTCTTGGCTATTCAATTTTTCCGGGAAACCATATCTTTCCCAGAAGTGGGTGAGAACTATATGTGATGAATTTTATGGTGTTGAGCCAATGCATGGGTATGGTTTTGGCCAGGATGAAGATCAAGGTCAGTTAGGTGCCTGGTATGTAATGTCAGCGATGGGACTTTTTGATATTAAAGGATTGACCGAAATCAATCCACAGTTTCAAATTGGAAGTCCGCTTTTCGATAAGATTATCATTAAACTAAATCAAGATTATTACAGCGGAAATAATTTTACCATAATTTCCAAAGGAAACTCTGAGTCTACTCCTTATATTCAGAAACTTTATATCAATGGAGATAAGCATGATAAACTTAAAATCCCATTCCAAAAAGTCATTAGTGGAGGCCATTTGGTTTTGGAAATGGGGAAAGAACCAAATATTAATCTCAAAGACTAACAATAATCATTCGTTCACCTTGTTGATACAGAAAAGCCTATTAATAAAATGCCTCACAGCTAATGCTACAAACTCTTAAATATGAAAATACTATTTTATAAGACAAGGAAATTTTTCAAGAAAAAAATTCACAAACAATTGTGCTATAAATATTACTGCATGATGATTTTTAAAATATAACCTACTTTTTTCTGGAAAATTCTTATTCTACAATATTCAATCATACTAATAAACACAACCATATTTAACGCCGAAAAAACGAATCAATTTCTTATTGAATTGAATGGGTGTCCTTATAACTCTTAAGACAATTGAAAAAATAGATATTTGTGGATTTAGCAAAATAAAAAATTGGAAAAAACATATTGAAAAAATGGAAAATTTAAATCTAAAAAAAAATAAGTTTAATAAATTTCCTTTTATTGAAATTTCGGGGGAAACAAAAAGCGGGTGGAAAGAGATTGCAGACTTTTGCCTCGATGGGCAAAAGAAAACAATTACGATAGATTGCTATCAAGGGGTTTTTATTGAGGAGATTCAACAAGCGTTCAAGGATAATGCATTATTCTTCAAGACAGAAGATTTTTTTAAATCCGAAAAAGAGATAAGAAATATAACCCAGAAAGATGTAACAGACGATGAAATTTTCGGGATTATTACTCATCTCAATATGGAGGATTTTATTGATATAAATAAGTTAAAGAAATTTGAAGAAAGAATTGATGATCCATCCAAGCCAATCGTTGTATGTGGACCAGGTGCATCACTGTTCATGCAAACCCCTGACATGCGTATATATGCTGATATGGCAAGATGGGAAATCCAAAAAAGAATGAGGCGGGGGAAGATCAATGGTTTAGGTGTAAAAAACAGCAACGAATCGTTTAACCATCAATACAAAAGAGGATTTTTCGTTGATTGGAGAGTTTGTGATAAACACAAAAAAGAGTGGTTTTTTAAATGTGGTTATTTGCTTGATACCAATAAGGCCAATGATCCCAAATTAGTTAAAATGGACTTGATTAAAAAAGGGCTCGAAAAAGCTGCTCATCAACCGTTCAGCGTTGTCCCCTTTTTTGATCCCGGACCTTGGGGAGGCCATTGGATGGAAAAAAATTTAGCTATTGAAAACGAAGATGCCCCAAACCATGCATGGTGCTTTAACTGTATACCTGAAGAAAACAGCATCTTATTTAAAATTAACAACCATTTTATTGAACTTCCTTCGATTGATGTAGTTTTTTTCGAAAGTGTCGCATTATTGGGGGATGCTGTTGAAGCCAGGTTTGGAAAAGAATTTCCAATAAGATTCGACTTTTTAGATACAATGGGGGGAGGCAATCTCAGTCTGCAGGTACATCCCGACACCACCTACATACAGGAAAACTTTGGAATGCATTATACTCAGGATGAAAGTTACTATTTACTTGATGCCGGAGAAAATGGTTCTGTTTATTTGGGACTTAAAGACGACACAGATGTAAAAGAAATGTTTGATGAGTTGGAAAATGCTCAACTTCATGGAAATTCATTTGATGCTGAAAAATATGTAAATAAGTTCCCTGCCAAAAAGCACGACCATTTTCTTATTCCTGCAGGAACCATTCACTGTTCGGGGAAAGATGCAATGGTCCTGGAAATAAGTTCTACACCATATATTTTCACTTTTAAAATGTGGGACTGGGGAAGGCTTGGTCTTGACGGTAAACCCCGACCAATAAATATAAAACATGCACGAAATGTGATAAAAAATGAGAGAAGAAAACGATTTGTGGAAGAAGAATTAATCAATAAAATTGAAATTGTAAGCAAAGGCGACGGTTGGGTAGAAGAAAAAACAGGATTACATAGATGTGAATTTATTGAGACAAGACGACATTGGTTTTCCAAACCCGTTCTTCATAACGGAAACGGCAGTGTTAATGTAATGATGTTAATAGAAGGAAGTGAAGCTGTTGTAGAAAGCCCTGACTCTCTTTTCGAACCCTTCATTGTGAGATATGCAGAAACTTTTATTATCCCTGCAGCAGTTAAATCATTCAAAATATCTCCCTTTGGAACTAGCAAAGGAAAGACCATCGCCACAATTAAGGCATATGTTAGATTTTAATAAGAATTTATGAAAAAAAATATCTCAATAGGAGTTGACATAGGCGGCAGTCATATTAGCTGTGCCGCGGTTGATTTAAACACACAAAAAATAATACCGGGTTCTTTTTTCCAAAAAAATGTTGATAATCATGCTTCATCCAACGTAATTATTCGTACATGGAGTGAAGCAATTTTGAAAACGATAGAAGCAGTTGGATGGAACAATCTAAAAGGTGTTGGTTTTGCAATGCCTGGTCCATTTGATTATGTAAATGGTATATCTCTTTTTAATGGAGAAACTCATAAGTACGAAAATACTTATGGACTTAATATTGGTGGAGCCATTAAAGAATTTCTGGGAATCCCGGAGAATATCAATGTTCGATTTATTAATGATGCTGTGGCGTTTGCTATTGGTGAAGCTAGGATTGGTAAAGCAATCAATAAAAAGAGGTCTGTTTCATTAACAATTGGAACAGGCCTAGGATCTGGTTTTATTGAAGATGGAATTCCTATTTTTAAAGGAGCTAATGTACCAAAAGATGGTTTTGTTTGGAATTTACCCTACAAGGAATCTGTCGCTGACGATTATTTTTCAACTCGAGGAATTGTGAATGCATTTCATGCCTTGGCAGGAGTTAAAGTTAAAGGAGCAAAAGAAGTTGCCTTGGAAGCGAAAAACAATAATACCAATGCGAAAAAAGTTTTTTTGGAATTTGGCGAAGGACTTGCAAGTTTGCTCGCTCCTTGGTTGAAAAAATTTGAGGCTGAGGTTTTGGTTATAGGGGGCAACATCTCAAAAGCTTTTCATCTTTTTGAACCTTCTATGAAATCAGTATTCAGGTCAATGAATTTTAAAATAGTTATAGAAAAATCAGATTTAAATGATAAGGCGCAAATCATTGGCAGTTCACAACTCATGGATGATCGCATATGGGTAAAGTTGGGCAAATAAATGGTTTTAGGAGATGACTGGAGTTTTCTCAAAAATCAATATCAAAATGACAGAGTGGTAACAACGAAAAATATTTTGAAGGAAATAAATCTGAAATATCTTTTTATAAATATAATTATCCCCCAAATTTAGACAGCAAGTACCATTAGAAATTTTTGTAAACTTGTTGTTATGAAGAAGCGGAAAATTACAGTTCGGGATTTGAAACAAAAGTTGTTCTTGAGGCATTTCAAAAGAGAGACGATTCAGGAAATAGGCAAAAAATATGACCTTCATCCAAATCAAATATCTACATGGAAGAGCCAATTTCTCAGCAAAGCTAGGCATGTATTTGAGAGAGGAGTCGCCAAAGACGATTTTGAGAAAGAAAAAAGAGCTCTATAAAAAGGTAGGTCAGGTCGACTTTTAAAAAAAGTATTGGGGAAATAGCCACCAGCGAGCGTAAAACAAAGGTGGCAAGACGCATGAATTAAGCATAAAGCATCAGTGTCGCCTTTTGAATATTTGCCGCTGCAGCTGCTACTATGTTCTCCGCAAGAATAGTTCATATAATAATGTAGCTGATAGACAAACAATTCACAAAGACACCATTTTATGGGGTGTCTCGAATGGTTAAGCATTTACGGGAGGCAGGACATAAAGTGAATCCCAAGCGTATTTGTAGGTTGTATCGAATTATGGATTTACATGTAATTTGGCCACGATTAAATACATGTAAAGCACATAAAGGGAAAGATCATACGATTTATCCATATTTATTACGGGATGTAAAAATTGAGAAACCCAATCAAATATGGGCAATGGAGATAACATATATTCCGGTGGAAGTGTAGCCTTCCCCGGATGGCTATTTCGATCAGACTGTGCCTGTGAATTTGATTAAAATGTGCCAATCTGAGAAATGTTACAATAGTACAAAAAGTTTATTCAGGATTCAAAATATCTCTCCTCAAAGAGGAATCGTATAGATCGATTCGATGGGGAGAATTTACCAGTCGGTAGAGTATTGCATCAGCGATTGTTTCTTCGCCAATAATGTCATACTTAGATATTCCAGTGATATTGACCCCATGGCTATTACGGTTCAAAATGTGCCACAATAGGGGCGCCTCATAATCTCTTCAAACGCAGAGACGCCAAGGCGCAGAGGAGGCGGTGAATCCCATGCACAACCTATTTCTATTTATTTCCACTTATATCTATTGTAATAGCCCCGTAAATCATCGGACAAAGTTATAGAACAAAAACTATAACTTTACCACGATGAAAAAAAGAACATTTAGCAAAGAAGAGAAGCTTGCTATAATTAAAGAAACAAGTATTCATGGAGTAACCTCTACATAAGAAAAGCACGGAGTGTACCCTGCCTCGTACTACTGCAGGAAGAGGAAGTATGATGAGATGGGCGAAGAAGGCTTTAATCACGGCATGACCCCTCAGCATTTAAAACGGATTCGTGAACTTGAAAAGGAAAATTTAGCCCTTAAGCAATTGCTAGCCGAAAAAGAGCTTGAGAATAAGCTGAAAGGAGAATTGCTAAAAAAGAAACAAGCCTTGGAGAAAAAAAGGAGATTGTAACCAGGTATATCTACCAAGGCTTAAAGCGAGACCTGGCATTGGAAATTGCCGGAATCACAAAGCATCAGCTTTATTATCGGAACAAGTCTGGCAAACAAGGACGGAAACCATCGAGAAAGACTTTAAAGATTGATGGTTCTAAACATTTGGAAGTCCCCAATGAAGAGGTTGTAAACGATATTAACGCCATATCTGAAGATCCGGATACAAATTATGGCTATCGCAAGATGACCTACGCTTTAATGATACTTGGCTATCAAATCAATCATAAAAAAGTTTACCGGTTAATGAAAGAAAATATGCTACTTAAGGAAAAACATAGTCGACAACCACGCCCGTTTGTAAAATATCGTCGGGTCATACCTCAAGGGCCATTGCAGGTATTGGAAATGGATATAAAGCTTGTCTGGGTTGAAGAGTTCAAAAGACATGCATTCATATTAACCGTGATAGATACTTTTACCAGGGTATTACTGGGACGCAAGACCGCTTACAGCATAAAAAAATCAATGGTAAAAGAGCTTTGGGTAGATATTATTGAAAACCACCTGCAGCCTTACAATTGCCTCAACAGGCAGATAGATATTGAAATCAGAAATGACAATGATTTAAGATTCATTGCCGGATCTATTCGAAAGTTTTTTGAAGAAAACAAGTTAACACAGGTCTTTACTCATCCCTATATGCCACAGGGAAATGGGCATATTGACAGTTTTCATGCCATTCTTTCAAAAAAACTAAACCGATATAAATTCTGGTCGATGAATGATTTAGAGCAGTGCTTAACTTTGTTTTATGAAAAATACAATAATCATAGACTCCACAGTTCAACCCTCATCTGAAACCCCTCAATGGGGTTGAAGATGAGTCTGAAAACGAAATGTATGGCGCCGTAACATTTCTACAACCATCGGTACAATAATCGCCTTCGGTGGTTCCTTGCCGATGCAATTATCGGCAGAAAATTTTATGTTTGTACAACTGTCTATCACGAGTGTCCAAAAGATTTTTTATAGAACCTTTTTAAGTTGTTAATATGTAGTTTATTATAAGCAGAAAAGTCACGTGTCGATTTGAATTCATTTTCCATCTTTACTGCCTGTAAATAAATCAGGTAAATATGAATAGTGGCAAATATATATTCAGTCAACTCATCGACTTCCTGCCCAAAAGAGTTTTTGATATGATTGTCAAGCGACATAACGGAGATAAATGGGTGAAAACTTTCACCTGCTGGAACCAATTGCTTGTAATGATGTATGGGCAATTGGCTTCCTGTGACAGTCTCAGGGAGGTTGCGTGTATCGTTAATTCTATCAAAAACAAGAGTTACCATCTCGGATTTGGCAAAGGAGATATTAAACTGAGCAATCTCTCCTATGCGAATGTAAACCGGGACTACAAGATCTTTGAAGAGTTTGCCTTTCACATGATCAATATTGCTCAAAGCAAGCGAATTAACAGGCCGTTCGAATTGCATGGAAAGTACTATGCCTTCGATTCCACCACGATAGACCTTTGTTTGAGCTTGTTCAAGTGGGCATACTTCAGAAAAAACAAGGGTGGTATCAAAGTTCACACGTTGTTTGACGTTGTAACCCAGATACCAACTTACATTCATATCACGGAAGCAAAAGTTCACGATGTGAATGCGATGGATAAGATTCCGTATGAGCCATATGCGTTCTACATTTTTGACAAGGGATATTATGACCTTGCAAGGTTGTATACAATCAATACGATTGGCTCCTATTTTGTTATCCGACAGAAGTCTCGCCTCAAATTTGAAATTGTTGATGGTGACGAGCTTCTGGACGGAGAGGATAATATCCTGCTTGATCAAACGATAAATCTTACTGGCTACCAGACCAGGAAAAAGTATCCCTTCGTTCTGAGAAGAATAGTTTACTATGCT